>CAZBDL010000028.1:0-14528 GCA_964490525.1 uncultured Victivallales bacterium
TCACTCTCGCGATATGCATGACACACGATCAACAGCCGCAACTTGGCGCTAAACCCAAGGAGGATGAACCGATCCTCCTGCTGCGAGTGGTCGGGATCATGCTTCAACCTGGCGTTCTCATCTGCAAATGCCGTAGACCCTTCCTCAAACGACACCCCATGCTTGCGGAGATTCTCTTCCGCCTTCGCCTCATCCCAGGTAAAACGCATGGCGTTCATATTGATACTATAATGCTGCTGTAATTATGAGTCAAACTCTGTCGAACCTATTTCCCGGCCTGCGCCAGGGCGTACGCCACCAGGCGGTCGATGATCGTGTCGGCGTCCAGCCCGGCGGCCTGGGCGGCGAAGGTGCAGATGATGCGGTGGCGCAACACCGGCTTGGCCAGGGCGGCGACATCCTGGCAGGTGACATGGAAGCGGCCCTGCAGCAACGCCAACGCCTTGCCACCGAGGATCAACTGCTGGCCCGCCCGCGGCCCCGCCCCCCATTGCAGCCAGCGGGTGGCGTCCGGCACGTCCAGCCGTCCGGCCCGGGTGCTCTGCACCAGATCCACGGCAAATTCAAAGACGTGATCCGCGACCGGCACCTGGCGGATCAACTGCTGCAGCTTGAGCAGGGTCTCAGCCTCGAACAATTTCTTCGGCGAGCCCATCGCCTTGCCGGTGGTCCGGCGGAGAATCTCGATCTCCTCTGCACGCGCCGGGTAGCCGACCTTCACCATGAACATGAAGCGATCCAGTTGCGCCTCCGGTAGCGAATACGTCCCCTCCTGCTCGATCGGATTCTGGGTGGCCAGGACGAAGAACGGCTCGGGCAGCGCGAAGGTCCGCCCGCGGCAGGTCACCGAATGCTCCTGCATCGCCTCGAGCAGCGCCGCCTGCGTCTTCGGCGGAGTGCGGTTGATCTCGTCGGCCAGCACCAGGTTGCTGAACAGCGGCCCGGGCATGAACTCCATCTGACGCCGGCCGCTCGCCGCGTCCTCCTGGATGATGTCCGTGCCGGTGATGTCCGACGGCATCAGGTCGGGCGTGAACTGGATCCGGTTGAAGCTCAGGTCCAAAACCTGCCCGAGCGTCTGCACCATGTAGGTCTTGGCCAGCCCCGGCACCCCCTGGATCAGGCAATGCCCCCGGCACAGCACCGCCAGCAGCAGCTGCTCAATGACCTCGTCCTGGCCCACGATGTTCTGGTGGATCTCCGCCAGGATCGTGTCCCGCGCCTCCCCCAGCCGGGCCACCAGTGCCGCCTCCAGTTCAGGCAGGACGCCCCCGGAAGGATCCGCCATCTCGCCACGCCGTGCACCGGAAGGATGGTTCATGCCCGCTCCACTGGTTGGGAAATCCGTGATGTCAAGGCCGATGATAGTGCCGGACGGGCACAAGATCAAGGGGCCTCAAGGGCGGTAATCTCCTGGCGGAAGGCGCGGACGTCCACCGCCTGGCCGGTATGCCGCGACTGTTCGGCGGCATAGCCCATCATGTGGCTTTCGACCGAGGCGTGCAGTCCGGAGCGCATCGCCGCGGACGGCTTGGCCAGCTCCCGGTCGAGGTTCTGCACCAGGCCGGGGTCGGCACCGCCGTGACCCTCATAGCCACCGACATCGAGGCTCACCCCGTAGCGGATGGTGTCCCCGGCATGCAGTTGCACGATGATGTCATGCCCGGAATGGGCCTTGACCGCGTCACCGCCGCGCAGGGTCCCCCGGGTGCCGCACAGGACCAGGTTCCGCCCATGGTCGAACGCGGTCATGGTGAAGGTGGCGACGGCGCCCCCCTCGAACTCCATCGCCACCACCTGGTGGTCCACCGCATCGTTGTCGCAACGGTACGCGCAACGGCCCCAGGGACTGGCCGTCAGCCAGTCGCGGACCTGCTGCTCCGTCGCGGTCGCCCCGCCGTCCATGACCCACTGCAGCCACCCGCGATGACGGCTCGCATAGAGCATGGCGTCATAGGGACAGTCGGCGGCGGCCGGACAGCCGTCGGTGCAGCGTTCCGGCGCCCCGGCCGGGACGTTGGCCGCCGCGAAGTGGGACAGCGTGCCGTAACTGCTGACCCGGCGGCAGGGACGCCCCGCCAGCCAGCTGATGATGTCCAGGTCGTGGCAGCTCTTGGCGATCAGCATCGGCGTGGCCTTGCCGGTGACCGCCCAATGGCCGCGCACGTAGCTGTGCGCCTGATGCCAGGGGCCGACGCCCTCGCGCGCATCAATGGCGACCAGGTCGCCGAGGATGCCGCTGTCGACGATCTCCTTGACCTTCACGAAGAACGGGCCGTAGCGCAGGACATGGCAGACCAGCACCTTCCTGCCCAGTCGCTCGGCGGTGTCAAGCAGGCGCAGGATGTCCCCGGGATTGTCGGCAATGGGCTTCTCCAGCAGCAGGTCGTAGCCCAGCTCCATGGCGCGGGTGGCGGGCTGGACATGGTAGTTGTCCTGCGTGCCGATGACGCACAGGTCGGCAAGCTTGCCTGCGGCAAACAGCTCGGCATCGTCGCGGAACCCGCGGAAATCGGGGTTCAGCGACAGGGCGCGCATCTGCTCCAGGCGGGCCGGGTTGGGATCCGCCGCCGCCACCACCCGGTAGCGGTGCGGCTGGCGGGCGGCCAACCCGCAGTAGGTCCGGGTGCGGCCCCCGCACCCGACTCCGACCATCGTCAAGGGCTTGGGCATCGCATGCCATCCTTCTTGCTCGAGTGGATGCCATCCACATCACGGATATTCGAGCGCGTACCATATGGTCTTGTCCCTGCCGGTGTCAAGGGAGAAGGTGCCATTCGCGAGGGGGTAGGCGGTGTCCGTGGGATTCCCGTCGTGGTCGAGGACGCGGACGACCCCGCCCGGGCGCCTGAACACCAGCTCCGCCTTGACGGGCTCGATGATCACCGGCGTCGTCCCGACGTCGAAGATCATGCCGCGGCCCAGGTTCATCCCGGTGTTGTGGGCCCGGGCCACCGCGGCGATGATCACGCGCCGGTCGGCGGCGAGGGATCCCGTGGGCGCATGGGCGCCGCAGAGGATCACCGCGTAGGGCGACTGGGTCTTGATGGTGACGTCGGAAAGCTCGAAGGTCTTTTCCCCGGTGAATCCGGCCACCCCCTGGGTCCCCGGCGTGTCGATGGAGAAGAACCCGGAATTCCTGCCGCCCGGGGCCGTCCACCGGAGCTGTCCCGTGCTGGACATCAGGGTGTCACCTTGCCTGAATTTCTGCCAGTCGCCGATGCTCGACGGCGACGCCGTTTCGGCAAACTCAACTAGGACGCGGCCGACGGCCAGGGCATTGTGGTGCGGCGTGCCGCTGAAGGACTTGATGTCATGTTGCTGGACCATCTCGTTGGCGAAGTCGCAGTCCTGCCGGACCGCCTGGTCGATGGTCAGGCGGCGCGTCGCGATGGGCTCGCCGATGGCGACGTCGCCCCGCAGGACCATTCTCGACAGGACCGGATACAGCCCGAATCCCACCGGCGTGAGGTTGTTGAACTTCTTGGTGCCGGGATGCGACAGCGTCGGCGAGAAGCCGTTGCCATTGGAGGCGAAGTGGAAGCTCATGTCCCAGCCCTGCAGGCCGAACCCGTAGGCGGCCATCAAGGCAGTGTCGGCGGCGGCCCATTCGACCGGCGGAACCGCCAGCCATTCGCTGTATGAGAAGGGCGTGCCGGCGACCTGCTGCATGCCCACGCTCAGCAGCGCACTGCCGGGATCGTCCAGCCCGGTATGGTTGTCCAGGCGGTGTCCGCTGAGCATGACATGGCCGGGATTGCCCACCGCGCCGCCCAGGTAGTTGTGGCGGTCCACGACGCCGTATTTGGCGTCGAGGAACAAATTCAGGAAATGCCCAGTCTTGGCTCCAGCCTGCCAGTTCCCGGGCACCACCAGCCCCTTGTATCCCGTCTTGCGGATGGCCGCGACCGCCTTGGCGTAATAGCCTTCCTGGCATGCGAGAAGAAAGCGGGCCGTGTCCTGGAGCCGTGGCGCGCGGTCCCCGTTTCTCCCTTGGTTGTCCCACATCCAGGGGTTGCCGACGGGATAGATGTTCCGCTGCTCCAGATGCTCCCCCGGAAAGCCGCCCTCGTTCCGGAAGGTGTCGATCGCGCCCCGCCCCCACGCGGCCACCAAGGCTTCATGCGTGCCGTAGCGCTGCTTGAGCCAGTCCGAGAAGAGCTCGGCGAAAAGCTTCCTGTAGGTCGGGCATTTGCCCACCCATGGCGTGGTGGTGTAGAAGAACACGCACTCCTCATTCTGGATTTCCACGCAGGCAAGGGCGGGGTCGTCGGCATAGCGCAGCCCGGTGTGCGGGTTGCGGTGATCAAGGAGATTGACCAGCGTCTCGATGTGCAGCGCCTGGATGTCGGGGGCGAACCACACCAGCCCCTTGGTGGTCGGCTTGCCGGGATTGGCCGCGACGATCTCGTCGTAGGCCGCCAGCTTGCCGCGGTCGCCCGCGAAGACCTGCAAGTCCCAGATCGGGGAGAACAGGTACATGACGCCGTTCTTCCGGAGCTGCGCGTTGAAGTAGTCGAACCGCTCCAGGCTTTCCGGATCGTAGGTCGAGGCGCTCTCCGTGCTGCCCAGCCCCTCCCATCCCGGATTGGTCAGCTTGTGCTGACGGACCATGTTGACCCCGAACTTCGCGAAGAACGCGGCCCGGCGCTCGGCATCCTCCTTGGGCGGCTTGCAGTCGAGGTATTCGACATTCGTCCCCCAAACCCTGATCGGCTTGCCGTCAGCGACAATCTGGTCGCCCGACGCCTGGAGCGGCCCCTGGGGGATCGCCAGCCAATCCTGCATGCCCAGCGCCCCCGCCTCGCCCGTGTTCCGCGGATTGAACGCGAACCAGTCGCCGTGATCGGCCTGCGGGGGAACCTCCGCGGAGCTGGCATAGAACCGCACCGGCTTGTCGAACGTGACGGTGAACGTGTTTTCCGCCGCCTGGCCAGCCTTGATGCTCGTGGCGTCCACCAGCTTGATCCGTGCCGACCCGTGAAGGTGGGCGTTGGCCGGCGTCGCCACGTCCACCCTGGCCAGCCGCTCTCCGCCGGACGTGAAAAACGAGATGGACGCCAGATCCTTCGCGTCCATGGATTGGATCGGGATGGGCACGTCCTTGCTGACGCCATGGACGTCGACCACCACCGCCTTGCCGCCCTGCAGCTTCGCGCCCGGCTCAAAGGAGAACGCGATGTAGGTCAGTTCGACATCGTCCTTGGCCGAGACCTGGGCGGTGAGCCTGACCCCGTCCTTGATCGGGCTGGCCCCCAATGCCCAGGCCAGCCGCCCCTTGTCCTGCGGAAAGGCGAACCGGGTGGCGTCGCCGTCCTTCTCCACAGACACCTCGCCAACGCCCATCCAGCCCCAGTTCTTGCCGAACGCGCAGGTCGAGAAGCTGAGAATCGCGCCCTCCTCGTCCAGGGCCCGGAACACGTCGTTCTCCGTCCGCACCAGCACCATGTCCGCCGCCTGGAGACTGCATGCCATGGACAGCATGCCCGCCAGCACCGACCGCATCGCCGTCTTCATATCGCCACTCCGGGTTGAGGTTTCGATCCTCTGAGGCATGATGGGCCACTGCCCCCCTCATCGGCAAGGCTCACCAGTAGTAACCCCAGCTGGCCGAGTGAAGCACGGTGGCATAGCTGGTGACCAGGTTCCCGTCGCCGACATGCCCGTCGAAGAAAAGCAGGTTCATGCTCTTTTTCCTGTTGTGGAACGTGCACAGGTGCCATTGGAATTCCGTGCCCCAGTCCTTCAGGGTTGCCGTCGTTGCGCCATAGACGAAATAGCCATTGACATCCCCGTCACCCTCGGCCATGAAGATGACCCGGTCCGGGCTGGAAGGCTTGCCCGCCTTGGCGGATTTCGGAAGCATCTCGAACTTGGCGGCGGTCTTGGAGTTGCCGTCGCCCGTCAGCTTGTTGTAGGGATATCGGTTGACCTTGTAGGTCACGCCCCGCTCGTCGTCGTCGAGGTGCTTGGGAATCCGGGAAGACGGGCAGACATAGATCGACACCTTGAAGTTCCCCCAGGGGAAGCCGGTCTCCGCGGCGCCCCGATGATAGACCTGGAGCTGATACATGCCATTTTCCTGGGAGGCGTTGGAGTTGGGGGCGCCTCCCGCCGGCGCCGGGACATAGCCGTTGTAGTCCATGGCATAGTTGAATGCGTCGAGATAGACCTGCTTCACATTGCTTTGGCAGAGGGCCTGCTTGGCCTTGTCCTTCGCCTGCTGCAAGGCGGGCATGAGCAGGGCCGCGAGAATCGCGATGATGGCGATGACCACTAGAAGTTCGATGAGTGTGAAGCTCATCGGACGCTTCACCCTTCCGCCTCCGCGCTTCGCGCTACGCCGGACAAGCCTGGCTACGCCGGGCACGGCCAACAGCTCGATCAGGGTTAACGGCACAGGCTGCTTGTCAATCTGCTTCACCGGAAACCTCCTTTCTGCCGACATGGGGACCGTTGTCGCCGGATGCGCAAGGATCCCCTGGGATATGCTCATAAACGAAAGATCGCGAAGGGATCTTGCGTCCGTCAATCATGCCGATCAATGACTCGACGGCGGACTGTCCGATCCCGAAATAGTCGATCCGGAGACTGTCCGGACGAGGGCGGACAAATCCGACATGGTTTTCAGGATGCATGCAGAACAAGGAAAGGTCACGCCCGATTTTCAGCCGCTTGGCCCTGCAGGTTTCATATATGTAGAGCATTTGGTCCTCAAATCCGATGATCGTGTCGATCTCAGGATGTCGCTTCAACGCCTCCCGAAGAAAGCGCTCCTGTTGTTGCGAAGGAAGGGAGCGGGGACGCCCCAGGAGCGGATCGAGAAGGCCATGGGCGGAGGAGAAATGCCCAAGGGCCTTTTCCCTGGCCTCGCATGAGAAGTGGTCGTCAAGGCCAAAGAGAGAAAGCGCCCTGCGACGGCCCTGCGCAACCATGGCCTCGACGACCAGGCGCATTGCCCCCTCTTCGTCCAGGGTTATGCATCCATGCCCCTTCCTCCGGTTGCAGTTGACCCTCGCCACCGGCAATCCCAGGGCGTCAACCGCCTCGTCAAGATCCTCGTCTGTCGTCGCGGCAAGAATGATCCCGTCACAGCAGTCCTCGTTCAAGACCTTAAGCCGCTTGGACTCGCCGATGGGCACCGCCTCCAGATTCACGATCATGCCGTGGGACGCCCCGGTCGTCAGGACGCCGTGCAGAAAGCCCGGCGACATCGCATAGACGCTGTGGCAGACCAGGGCGAAGACGCCATGCCGCCGCCGCACGAAATTGCGGGCGGTGACGTTCGGGCGATAGGACCGTGCCCGGGCCAACGCCAGGACGCGCGTGCGAGTCGCTTCACTGAAGCGCAGGCTGCCCCGGCCATCCGCCCCGTTGATGATGCCGGCGACAACCCGCAAGGACAGCCCGCTCTCCTTGGCGAGATCCTTCAGGGTGCAGCCATTCCGGGCGGGGGAGGACATTCCGTCTTCTCTTGGTTGTAACGTTAGAACCAATTATACCGCCCCCGTCGGCAAAAGTCAAGGGCCCCTCAGGTCCGGGTGGTCAGGACGGTCAGGCTGTAGGGGGTGAGCATCAGCTCGGTGCCCTGGGCGGGGTCGGCGGCGAACTCGACGGGAGCGAGGTGGAGGCCCTTGCGATTCTCGTCGACCACGATCCTGGCCAAGGTCTTGCCCGACCATGGGCCCGGGCCGATGATCACGTCATGGTTCAGGCCGGGCTCGTCGTTGACGATGAGCAGGTTGATCTCGCCGCCATGGCGCGTGGCGACCGCGAAGACCGGGCAACGGCTCCCGGCGGCGGCGCCGACCTTGATGGCCATCACCTCGCACCCCGGCCGCACCGCCCGCATCAGCGCGCGGTACATGGGGTAGATGTGGGGGGTGGGGCGGACGCCGGCGTCGTCCCATTCGACCAGGCTCCATCGGCCGTCGTAGCGCTCCGGGACGCTGAAGGTCCAGCGCAGGAAGGCCTGCACGCCCCGCGCCAGGGAGCGGACAATGAACTGGGCGTCGGAGACGGCGCAGGTGTGGCTGGCCGCCCCCTCCATGTCACGTTCGCCCCAGAACAGGCGTCCATAGGCGAAGCTGCCCATTTCCGTGACGAAGAACGGCAAGCCTTTGCGCCGGGCAAAGTCGCACCAGCGCCGGATGGTGCCGTCGACCATCTCGTGCGAGCTGAAGAAGTCGTTGTTCGGGGCGTTGAGGCTGTCCATGTGGTACATGTAGGCATGGTGGTCGAGGGCACCGAGGAACGGGGTGGGGTCGGCCCCGCTGGCCAGGAAGTCGGCCATCGGGAACTGATACGAGCAGAGCGCCGAGGGACCGACGATCCCGATGTCCCGGAGCCCCGCCCCATCGAGAGCCCGGCGGACTTCCGCGTACATCGCCGTCATCTCGCGGAGCTGATCCCGCCCCTCGGCCACCGCGAAGTTCGCAGGATTGCGGTCGTTGTCGTTCCACACGGGCTCGTTGAGCAGGCCAAGGTAGCGGATGCGGGTGCAGCCGAGCGGTCCGACGGCATGCCTGACCAGCGGCAGCACGAAGCGCTCGGCATAGGCCGTGGCGTCGACCGGCCCGCCCCGTCCCGACGCGCAGGGCACCTGCATGCTTCGCGGAACCCACCAGGGATCGAGCATGATGGGGAACCCCAGCTCCCCGGCCAGGTCGTCCAGATGCTTGAGGATCGCAAAGAACTCGTGCTGCGGATCGTATTCCTGGGTGGCGTCGAGCCAGGGAGAGGCCGCCAGGATGTCGCCGGCCACATCCCCGGATCCGGGCGGCATGAACCCGACCCGGAGCATGCCCATGTCGAGATCGCGGATGAACCCGTCGATCGCCGCCCATTTCTCCCGGTCGCCAAGCGGAGGCAGGTTGCTCTTGCGCCCAAGGAAGAAGTTACAGCCGACGCCGCCGACGATTGGCGCCGACCACTCCCCCTGCGGGCTCAGGCTGAACTGCGGGCAGCTGCCGAGGTCAATGAACTCACGATGCGGCATGGTGACATCCCTTTCTTCTACACTGGCACCGCGGAATTGCGGGGCACGGGCATGGCTGATTTTCTCATCATCGCCGGGGAGGATTGAGAACGCTCAACATTCAACGTTCAACGCCCAGCTTTCAAGCGCCGCCGTGCCTTCGTTGGGCGCTCGGCATCGGGCGTTTTCATGTGCGCGAATCAGCCGACCGGAGGGGACAGGGGCGTGGCCGTCACCACATGCCGCCCCGGGGCGAGATCGGCAGGGCCGCCAACCCATCCGTCCGGCAGCGCGAGGGAGGCGGTGCAGCCCTCGGGCACGGCCAGATCGAGATGCAGGGCCCCGTCCTTCAGCGCCCAATGGATCGCGGCCTCGCCGGCATCGGTCACCAGCCGGGCCTCGGCCCACGTAAGGCTGCCGCCGGGCCGGGGCTTGAAGACGAGGCGCCGGTAGCCCGGGCGCTCCGGATCGAACTGCAGGCCGGCGACCGTGCTCACCAGCCAGTCCCCGACCGCCCCGTAGGCATAGTGGTTGAAGGAGTTCATCCCTTTGCTCTGGAAGCCCTTGTCAGGCGTCCAGCCATCCCAGCGCTCCCAGATGGTGGTGGCGCCGTTCTTCACCGGGAAGAGCCAGGACGGGAAGGACTCCTGCTCGAGCAGCCGGTAGGCCACGTCGAGATGGCCGGTGGCCTCGAGGACATGCAGCAGGTAGGGAGTGCCGACGAAGCCGGTCGCCAGGTGCATGCCGTTGCGCTCGATGCTCCGGACCAGCTCGCGGGCCGCCGTCGCCCGGGCCGCCGTCGGCACGAGATTGAAGTGCAGGCCTAGGACGTAGGCGGTCTGCGTGCCGCACGCCATCAGCCCGTCCGGGGTCACAAAGCGCCTCTGGAAGGCGGCCACGATGCGGGCGTGAAGCTCGCGGTAGCGCCGCGCATCCGCCGCCTTGCCCAGCACGTCGGCCGCACGCGCCATGATCTCGGCGTTGTTCGCGTAGAAGGCCGTGCCGATCAGGTCCTTGGCGGTGCCGCCATCGGTCTTGCCGCTGCCGTCGAGGGCCAGCCAGTCGCCGAACCCGCCCCAGCCGTCGACGTCCGGATGGCTGCGGATGAAGTCCTTCACCTTGTGCCGCGCGAGATAGCCCATGTAGGCGTCCATGCAGCCATAGTGCTCGCGGAGGATCTCCAGGTCGCCGTAGCAGAGGTGGAGCGTCCACGGGCAGATCAAGGCGGCGTCGGCCCAGGCCGGTCCGCCGTCGTTGCCCAGCCCAAAGGAGCCGTTCATCGGGATCACGGGGGGGATCGCCCCGTCGGTGCCCTGGGCATCGCGCATGTCCTTCAGCCACTTGCGGAAGAACCCGCGCACATCCATGTGGAAGCAGGCGGTGCGGATGAAGGCTTGGGCGTCGCCGGTCCAGCCGAGGCGCTCGTCGCGCTGCGGGCAGTCCGTGGGCACCTCGAGGAAGTTGCCCTTCTGGCCCCACAGAATGTTGTGCTCCAATTGGTTGAGCAGGTCGTGCGAGCAGCGGAACCAGCCCGTCCGGGGCGTGTCGGAATGCAGCACGACCCCGACCACCTCACACATGTCCTCTTCGTGGAGCCCGGCAATCTCGACATGGCGGAAGCCGTGGAAGGTGAAGCGCGGCTCCCATTCCTCGACGCCCTCCCCCTTGCAGGTGTAGAAGTCGGTCGCCCGGGCGGAGCGCAGGTTCTCGGTGTAGAGGTTGCCGTCCGCATCGAGCATCTCGGCATGGCGGATGGCCAGGTGGCGACCCGCCAAGGCCTTGACCCGGAGGCGGATCCGTCCGGTGATGTTCTGGCCAAGGTCATAGATCCGGGCCTTCTGCGGACGCCAGTCGGGGCCGACCCGGCGCTCGCCGACCGGCGTCAGTATTTCGTGTGCCCGCACCGGCGGCCCGGGCGAACGCTCGATGGCGATGCCGGGATCGGGCGCGACCTGCGCCAGCCGCCAGCTGGCATCGTCGTAGCCCGGCGACGACCACGCCCCCAGCTCGCGGCGGGCGTCATACGCCTCGCCCATGATCAGGTCGGACTCCAAGATCGGCCCGGCGCTCGTTTTCCAGGCTCCGTCGGAGGCGACCACCACCATCGCTCCATCCGGCAGCTTGACCTCGAGTTGCGCCAGCAACAGCGGCCGTTCCCCGTAGAACTGACGGCTCATCTCCGCCACATGGCCGCAGTACCAGCCGTCGCCGAGGATCGCGCCGATGGCGTTGGTCCCCGGGCGAAGCAGGGCGGCAACGTCATGAGACTGGAAGTGAACACGGCGGCGGAAGTCCGTCCAGCCCGGCGCAAAAACCTGGTCACCAACCCGTTGACCGTTGATCTCGCATTCGTACAGGCCAAGGGCGGTGACATGCAAGACCGCCTTCACCGGCGCCACCGACAGGGAGAACTCTCGCCGCAGGTACCCGGCCGGGGCGGCCGTGTCCTTTCCCCCGACCGTCGGCGACATCAGCCACTGCGCATTCCAATTCACGCCATCCATGCCTCGTGCTCCATCCTGGGGTTGCCGACAGCTTGCTCAACCGGCTTTTAGTATACTCCGCAACCAGCCCCTTCGCCTGCACCCATGCTGCCCTGGGTAAGGAACCCGTCCCCCGCCCCCAGGGGCAGCCAGGCCAACGCTGGAAAAACGGCCCGCCCGATGGTATTGGTTCGCCCTGTCCCGTACCGACCCCATTCTGTCCCGACCCGCAAAGGAGCAACCCATGGCCATCACCGCCACCAGTAAGCCCGCCCGCCAGCCCAGGAAGAAACCGGCCGGAATCACCTTGCGCCAACCATGCGCCTGGTCCCTGGTGGTGCCCACCAGCATGGGCGTGCGGATCACCCCGGTGAACGCCCAGCCCGTCCATTGCAGCGACACCTTCCACATGCAGGCGACCAGCGCCGAGACCAATGTCGCCAGCGTCGCCTCCTTCCTCGGCCTGCCGGTCAAGGTCCTCACCACCTTCGTCAAGGACAGCCCCATCGCCCGGTTCATCAAGGACGACCTGGCGAAGCGCCACATGGCCTTTGAGGGCAAGGAGATCGAGCAGGGCGGGCCGTGGGGCTACCGGCACCAGTTCAACATCGCCGACAGCGGCCTCGGCGCCCGCGGCCCGCGCGTCCAGAACGACCGCGCCGGCGAAGTCGGACGCACCCTGAACGTCAAGGACTTCGACCTCAAGCGCCTATTCGTCGCCGAGGGCGTCCAGGTCCTCCACCTCTCCGGCCTGATCGCCGCCCTGTCCCCGGAGACCAGCCGGTTCTGCCTCGCACTGGCCCGCGCCGCGAAGCGGGCCGGCACCCGCATCTCCTTCGACCTCAACCACCGCGCCTCCTTCTGGAAGGGCCGCGAGAAGGAGCTGCGCGCGATCTTCGCGGAGATCGCCGCCGCCGCCGACATCCTCATCGGCAACGAGGAGGACTTCCAGCTCTGCCTCGGCATCGCTGGCCCCGAGGCCGGCGGCAAGGACATCGCCGCCAAGATCGACGGCTTCAAGGGCATGATCGACCATGTCCGCCAGGCCTACCCCAACGCCTCCGTCTTCGCCACCACCCTGCGCGAAGTGGTCGACGCCAACCACCACCTCTGGGGCGCCATCCTCTGGGAGGGCGGCAACTGGCACGTCGTCCAGCCCCGCGACATCACCGTGCGCGACCGCATCGGCGGCGGCGACGGCTTCGTCGGCGGCATGCTCTACGCCATCCTCAAGGGCTGGGCCCCCGAGACCTGGATCCAGTTCGGCTGGGCCACCGGCGCCCTCGCCACCACCATGCTCACCGACTACGGACAGCCTGCCGACGAGGAGCAGGTCTGGAGCATCTGGAAGGGCAACGCCCGCGTCCGCCGCTAGCCTGATTTATTCACAAACGCAGTGGGGCACAGCTGCTAGGCGCCGAAGTGAAGCGGTGGTGACCACCGCCAACCGAAGGCAACGATGCAGATGTGCCCCAATGCATTTGCCTCCGGCAAAAAAGGCGACTTTATGTAAATTCTTGTAACTCTTTATGCATCTATGTAGTTATATATATCCGTCGCCGTTTTTATGAATAATTCAGGCTAGGCGGACCAGCCCTGCCTCAGCCCAGTTGCGAGATGCCGTTCACCGGCGACCAGAAGCCAGCCGCGATCATCCGGCCAAGCATGGCGTCGGCTTGACTATCCCGCCTCCCGGGATAGTGTACGGGCAGAAGAGGGAATGATGGCCATGCGCACGCTCCGGCACCATTGCTACGGAACCATCTGCTCGATCGGCATTACGCGCGGGTCTTCCGCGGCCATGCGCCGGAAGGCCCGTTGATTCCCGGGTGAGTCGCGCCGCCTTCTTCCTGCGAAGCAGTCCGAGCCATGAACTCCCCCGTTCATGGCTCTTTTCGTTGCCGACCCGGAACATCCCCCCTCTGCAAGGACGCCCCATCATGAACACGCCCCAAAACGCCTACCTGGAGATCGTCGACACCACCCTGCGCGATGGCGAACAAACGCCGGGCATCTCCTTCACCCCGGCGGAGAAGCTGCAGATCGCCCGCACCCTGATCGACAAATGCCGCGTCGACCGCCTCGAGGTCGCCTCCGCGCGCGTCTCCGCAGGCGAGGCCGAGGGCGCCCGCGCCATCCTCGACTGGGCCGCCAAACGCGGCAAGCTCGAGGCCATCGAAATCCTCGGCTTCGCCGACAAGGGCAAGTCCTCCGACTGGATCGCCGGCGTCGGCGGCAAGGTCATGAACCTGCTCACCAAGGGCTCCGAGACCCATTGCCGTGTGCAGCTGCGCAAGACCCCGGAACAGCACTTCGACGACGTCCAGGCCGAGATCGAGGCCGCCGCCGCCAAGGGCCTCGCCGTCAACGTCTACCTCGAGGACTGGTCCAACGGCATGCGCAACAGCCTGCCCTACGTCTTCGCCTTCACCCAGCGCCTGCTGCCCCTGCCGGTCGCCCGCATCATGCTGCCCGACACCCTCGGCGTCCTCGCCCCCGAGGAGCTGGCCCGCTACCTCGAATGGATGATCGCCGCCTTCCCCTCCGTCCGCTTCGACTTCCATGGCCACAACGACTACGGCCTCGGTACCGCCAACTGCCTCGCCGCCGCCAAGGCCGGCGTCAACGGCGTCCATGTCACCGTCAACGGCCTCGGCGAACGCGCCGGCAATGCCCCCCTCTGCCAGGTCGTCGCCGCCATCCATGACCACTCCGCACGCAAGACCCACGTCAACGAACGCCAGCTCGACCACGCCGCGGTCCTGGTGCAGACGGTCTCCGGCAAGCGCCTCGCCGCCAATGCCCCGATCGTCGGCAGCGACGTCTTCACCCAGACCTGCGGCGTGCATGCCGACGGCGACAAGAAGGGCAACCTCTACGCCAACCCCCTGCTCCCCGAACGCTTCGGGCGCAAGCGCCGCTATGCCCTCGGCAAGCTCAGCGGCAAGGCCTCGATTGACAAGAACCTCGAGACCCTCGGCATGGAACTCGAACCCGAGATGCGCGACCGTGTCCTCCAGGAGGTCATCCGCCTCGGCGACAAGAAGAAGAAGATCACACCCGAGGAC
>CAZBDL010000028.1:14612-15393 GCA_964490525.1 uncultured Victivallales bacterium
CCAACCCAGACTTCCAGGACCTGCCGTTCATCATCGCCGACGTCATGAAGACCGCCGGCGAGCAGGTCTTCACGGTCAGCCAGTACCACCTCACCACCCGCCGCGGCGAACTGCCCAGCGCCGAGGTCGAATTGCGCTGCCGTGACCGTGTCCTCGCCGCCAAGGCCACCGGCGACGGCGGCTATGACGCCTTCATGAAGGCCATCCGCCTCTGCCTCCGCGAGCTCGGCGTCAAGCCCCCCCGCCTGCTCGACTACGAGGTCCGCATCCCCCCGGGCGGCAAGACCGACGCCCTCGTCGAGACCACCATCACCTGGGACACCGCCGAGGGCCTGCCCCTCGTCACCATCGGCGTCGACAGCGATCAGCTCGAGGCCGCCATCCAGGCCACCGAAAAGATGCTCAACCTCGCCGTCACCCCCATGCTCAAGGCATAGGACACGGGGGGGAAATACGGAGTGCGGAATGCGGAGGGGTGCGGGGTGCGGTACGGACAATCGTCCTCGCGCTCGATGGCATGACGCGAGGACAAGCACGTTGCATTGCCCCGCCCCCCACGGTAGGTTACTGGCCGCCGACAGGTCGAACGCTCAACGCTGAACGCTAAGCCCCAACCATCAATGGGCCCTACCTTCACTTGAACATTGAACGTTGAGCGTTGAGCGTTCTGCCCTCACCCCGTCCCGGTAGCTCAGGGGATAGAGCAACGGCCTTCTAAGCCGTTGGTCGCAGGTTCGATTCCTGCCCGGGACGCCATTCAATCTAGCCTCATTTTCCCGCC
>CAZBDL010000029.1:0-15311 GCA_964490525.1 uncultured Victivallales bacterium
ATCGGTGAACGGTGAACGGTGGGCGGTGAACGGTGAACGGTGAACGGTGAACGGTGATCGGTGAACGGTGATCGGTGATCGGTGAACAGTGGGCGGTGAACAGTGATCGGTGGTCGGGGGTCGGGGGTCGGTGGTCGGTGGGCGGGGGTCGGGGGTCGGTGGGTGGTAATCAGTGAACAGTGATTCGAGCACAAACACGCAACCCGTGACCGGCGACCATCTGCCATCCCGCACAGCGGGACCAGGCTGCAATCTTCAATCTGAAATCTGAAATTCTCCATGGCCAGTCCGCGTTCATCTTGGTTCCTGCGTCTGCGCTTCTGGACGGCGGCAGCGGCCGTCTTCCTGATGAACCTGAACGTATTCGGGGTCTCGTTCCGGAGGATGTGCACGCCGGGATTCAACTGCCATGGGTGTCCGTGGGCGTCCTTTGCCTGTCCGGTGGGCGTGCTCACGTTCGGTGCCGCGGTGCGGGCGCTGCCGGTGCTGGCCTTGTCGGGGGTGATGGCAGTGGGCATCCTGACCGGGCGGTTGGTGTGCGGCTTCTTCTGTCCGTTCGGCTGGCTCCAGGATGTGCTGCACCGGATACCCGGGCTGAAGTTGCGGCTGCCGCGCTGGACCCGGACGCTGAGATATGCGGCGTTGGCCCTGCTGGTGGCGATCCTGCCTTGGGTGCTGGGCTTCGAGCGATCGGGGTATCTGCGGCTGGACGATCCACAGGTCGACAAGGGTGAGGACGGGACGGTGACGGTGAGCGTGACGGGCCGGAATCTGGGCGACCGTCCGGTGCGGGGGGTGAACCTGACCTTGGCCTACTTTGGGCACGAGACGGGCGAGGAGGTATTGCGGGAAGCGGCGGACTTTGCGGATGTCGCAGTGTTGCCTGGGGAAGAATTCACCTTGCCCGGGGTGACGGTGCCGAACCTGCTGGGCGAAGCGGATTTGCTGGTCAGCTCGCCACAAAGCACGGTGCAGCAGACGCCACGCTATCAGCTCTACTTCTGCCGGATCTGTCCGAAGGGAACCTTGACGGCCTCGCTGTTGCCGCGGCTGGCCGGAGGAGGCTCGGGCTCGGGGGTCTATGGCGGGGGCTGGTTCAGCTTTCGCTACCTGCTGCTGTTCGCCTTCCTGGGGCTGATGGTCGTGGCGAGCCGTCCGTTCTGCCGGATGCTCTGTCCGCTCGGTGCGATGTACGGACTGCTGGCGCCGTTCGCGCTGGCCGGGTTCAAGGTCGACCTCGGCCGATGCACGGACTGCCGCCTGTGCGACCGGACATGCCCGGTCGGGCTCGATGTGCGGCGCGAGATCGGTGGTTCCGACTGCATCGCCTGCGGCGACTGCCTGCGGCGCTGTCCGCACGGCTGCCTGCGGCGCTGCCTGCTGCCGGGGCGTGACCAGGCCGTCACCGGCGCCGATTGACGCTACAGGGCTCCCGCCTGCACCCAGAAGGCCTGGCCGAGGCGGATGCCGCGCTTGTAGTCGTAGAAGGCGACCACGAGGTACTTGCCAGATGGTACTTCCACGAAGTACCCGCCACTGCCGCCTCAGCCAGGACAGAGCTTGGCGAGGCCTTCCTTCTTCTTGGCCACGACCTTGCCCTGCCCGGGATCGATGACGAAGATCTCGACGCTGCCGGAGCGGTGCGCCTTGACCTGCTTCTTGGGGTTGGCCTCCTTGTTGTCCTTGATTTCGACCTCGCCCACGATGCGCAGCACCACCAGCCCTTTCTTCTGGAGCTTCTCCTTCTCCTTTTTCGTCAGGGAGGCGGGATAGTCCTGGATGGAGAGCTTGACCGTGTCGTCCTTGACCTCGGCAGTCAGCTTGAGGTCGATGATCTCCTCGGGCGTCAGCGGCAGGAGATCCTTCACCGCCTGCAGTTCGTCGAGGGTCGGTGCCGCCGTCCGCTGGGCATGGACGGGGGCGGCCATGGCGAGGAGGGCGACGGCAACCAAGAGGAGGTGTCTCATGATGGCGATCCTCTCAAGGACGGGAACCAGGCCTGCGACGGGGTCAAGTATACCTGTCCAGCCAGCGGAATGCAAGTCACGGTTGCCGGGGCACCGGGCGGGCGCCGCGGGGGGAATACTCGACGGTGGCGACGGGCATCCAGCCGTCCGCCCCGCGGTAGTGAAGCGTGCCGTTGCGGTCGGTGGCGAAGCGGCCGGCGGCGAAGTCGTCGACGACCGGCGGCAAGACGGTCCAATCGCCACCCTCCTTGAGGCGCTCCTGGTTGTGGGTGGCGACGGCCTCGAGGTCATCTCGCCAGCCACCGGGGGGACGGCGCTCCGGACGCCGTGCCGCGCAGTCCTGCAGTTCGGCGCGGGCCCGTCCCTGGAAGTCGACTGGCACCGGGGCGGAGATGCCAAGGATCGGGCCGCTGTCCATCTCGCCGCCGCTGCCGGTGTAGGGTTGGGCAAGGATGACGCTGCTGCGCAGGCTGTCCAGGCCGGCCAGGATGGCGGTCTCGATCGGCAGGGTGTGCAGTCCCACGAGCAGGCGGCGGCCGTCCGCATCCTCGACGGTCAGGTCGCCGGGATGGACGTTGAGGCAAGGGAAGTCGGCGGTCAGGTTGGTGAGGGGGACGAAGCCGGCGAGGATGCCGAAGTCGGGACGGTACTGGGCGAGGGCGGCGCGCAGGGCGGCGGTCCATTCCGCGCGGATGGCGCGCCCGCGCTCGCTGAGCAAGGTGACTCGCGGCTCGCCCCGTTCCCGGTAGAAGGCACGGATGTCGATCCCCACCCAGGGCAGCTCGAAAGCCTCGGCCAAAGCCCGGGTGCGGCTTTCCTCCGGCCGGTCGGTGGCCAGTGCGGCGGGCGTCCAGGCGGGCGAGGTGGCGGCCCGCCAGCGCCGCAGCACCTGCTCGGCGTTGCTGCCGCTGCCGCTGAGCAGGATGACGCCTCGGGGCAGGCGACCCGCCTCCGTCTTCAGGCATGGCGCGATGGTCATGGCCCTCGGCATCCCGTGTTTCCGGGGGGCTGGCGCACGCGGGAATTTCCCGGCGGGCATTGCATTTTCCTGCCCCGTCGTTATCTTTACGGAACCAATATGCCTCCTTCACCAGAAAACAAGGCCGCCTGGCGGCAAGCAACGAGGGATGGGTAGGATGATGAAGAAATCGGCCGGATACGCATTGACGGTGACGATGGCGCTGGTGTCGGCGAGCCTGTTCGCCGGATCATGGGACGGGCCGTATCGTCCGCACCAGGGCCCGGACAAGGAGATCCAGACGCTGGTGGTGACCGGCAACTACCTGAAGCCGCGGTTGTTGGCCGAGTTGATCCAGGTGGAGACGAAGCAGCCGATCCTGCTCCTGCCTTCGCAGCCGGGCGGGATGATCTTCTTCCTGCCGTCGAACGAGACGGCGATGGAGGTGGACAACGCGAACTTCGCGAAATTCCTGAAGTTTGCGAACCCGAAGCGGATCATCGTCATTGGCGACGAGCGCTTCGTGCCGGAGAGCTATACGCGGCAAATCGACCCGAACCTGACGGTCTGGCGGGTGAAGAACCAGGACTGGAAGCAGGTGGCCGAGGATGCCGAGGATCTGCTCCGCCTGAACAACCTGGCCCGGGACTTCAAGCGCCTGTCGGACCAGATCGACAGCGGCCGCCTCTATCAGCCGGGTGCCTCCGACGGCCTGGGCGTCCCGCAGGCGGCCCCGGAGCTGCCGTCCGCCCCGCCCGTGGAGCCGGTCGCCGTCGAGCCCGTGATCGAGCCCGTGGCCGAGCCGGTGATGGTGCAGGACGACTTTGTCGTCCCGAAATGATGTCGGCGGCGTGCGGAACTTCTTTCATCTGACCCGCAACACCTTCCGGGAATGCCTGCGCGAGCCGGTCTTCTTCCTGCTGCTGGCCGCGGCGCTGTTCCTGATCGGACTCTTCCCCACCCTCGCCCTGTTCGTCTTCCGCGAGCAGGTGAAGCTGGTGACGGACAGCGCGATGGCGACGACGCTGGTGTTCGGGCTAGTGGCGGCGGTGCTGTGCGCGGCGCACACGGTGACCCGCGAGATCCGCAACGGCACGGTGCTGCTGCTGCTCTCCAAGCCGGTGCCGCGCTGGCTCTTCATCCATGCCAAGACGATGGGGGTGGTCGCGGCGATGAGCGTCTTCGTGCTCGTCTGCGCGGCGGCCACCGTGATCAGCCTGCGGGTGGCCCGCGACCAGTTCCGCCTGGACTACCTGACGTTCTACGGCTACTATCTGCTGCTGGCCTTGGCGGCGGGCTATGGTGCCATACGCAACTATTTTGCGCGCAAGTCTTTTGCGGCATCCTCGACCTTCGCGCTGATGAGCCTCCTGCCGATCTTCATCCTGGTCCTGCGGCTGGTCAAGGTCGAGGGCGAAGTGCCGCCCTTTCCCTGGGAGATCCTGCCGGCGCTGGCGTTGCTCTTCTTCGCGGTCTGGGCGATGAGCGCGATCACGGTGACGCTGGCGACCCGCCTGGACTTGACCTCGAACCTGACCTGCTCGGCGCTGCTCTTCCTGCTTGGGCTGATTTCGGACTATGCCTACGGGCGTTTTGCCGAGACGAGCCTGCCGGGCCGTCTGCTGGGGAGCACGCTCTATGCAGTCATCCCGAACTGGCAGTTCTTCTGGATGGCCGACGCCTTGGCCGCCCAGCAGCGGATTCCCTGGCGCTACATCGGCTGGGCGGGCTTGTACATCGTCCTCTACATGGCCTTCTGCAGCCTCATTGCGGTGTTGCTCTTCGGGGGCCGTGAAGTGGGTGACGAGCCCTTGACGTGAGCCGTGGCGCGGTGCCCTCGCATACGGTATATTGGCATCTGGTGAGCGGTGGCATCAGCGGAGGGTCGGTGCATGCATGGCTTTTGGCGGATAGGCGCGGCGGTGCCGGACATCCGGCTGGCGGATCCCGAGGGCAATTTCCGGGCATGTGCCAGCCTGCTTGCCGAGGCGGAAAAGCGTCAGGTGGCGGTGACGGTCTTCCCTGAGCTGTGCCTGACCGGCTACAGTTGCGGCGACCTGTTCCACCAGGTCCGGCTGCTCGAGACCGCCGACCTCGCCCTGTGGGAAATGCTCCGCGCCTCGCGCGGCAAGCGAACCGTGGCGGTGGTCGGTCTGCCCTTGCGCCGGTCCGGACGGCTCTACAATTGCGCGGCCGTGCTGCAGGACGGGCGCCTGCTCGGGGTCGTCCCGAAGACCCATTTGCCCAACTACCGCGAGTTCTACGAGGACCGCTGGTTCGACCGTGGCGCGGAGACGGACGGCCAGATCGAGGCGGGCGGGCAGGCCGCACCGTTCGGCGACCGCCTGGTCTTTGCCGGCGAGGGCGAGGTCTGCCTTGGCGTCGAAATCTGCGAGGACCTTTGGCAGGTGGTGCCGCCAAGCAGTCACCATGCCTTGGCCGGGGCGACCATCCTGGCCAACCTCTCCGCCAGCAACGAGCTGGTCGGCAAGGCCGACTACCGGCGCGCCCTGGTGACCGGACAGGCCGCACGTTGCCTGGCCGCCTATGCCTATGCCTCGGCGGGCGAAGGCGAATCCACCGGCGACCTGGTCTATGGCGGTCATGCCCTGATTGCCGAGAACGGCATCCTGCTGGCCGAGAACGAACGATTTCGCCGTGGCGGCGGCCTGTTTGCTGCCGACGTCGACGTGCAGCGCCTGGCCGCCCTTCGCCTTGGCGAGGGGGGCTTCCGGGCCACCCGTCCCGATCCGGCCTACCGCACCATTGCCCTCGGTGAGCTGAACCGCATCGCCAGCCTTGAGCGGACGATCGACCCGCATCCCTTTGTGCCTTCCGACCCGGCCTTGCGCGACGCCCGCTGCCAGGAGATCTTCCAGATCCAGTCGGCGGGGCTGGCCCATCGGATCGAACATGCCGAAGCCAGGACGGCGGTCCTCGGCATCTCGGGGGGGCTCGACTCGACCCTGGCCTTGCTGGTGGCGCATGCGGCCATGCTCCGGCTGGGGCGCAAGCCTGCGGACATCTTGGCCGTCACCATGCCCGGCTTCGGCACCAGCGACCGCACCTACCGCAATGCCCTCGCCCTGGTCGGCCTGCTCGGCGCAACCTTGCGGGAGATCGACATCACCGAGGCCTGCCGCACACATTTCCGCGACATCGGGCACGACAAGGACCGGCACGACATCGTCTTTGAGAATGTGCAGGCTCGCGAGCGCACCCAGATCCTCATGGACCTGGCGAACCAGGAGGGGGGCCTGGTCGTCGGCACCGGCGACCTTTCCGAGATTGCCCTGGGCTGGTCCACCTACAACGGCGACCACATGAGCATGTATGCCGTGAACTGCGGCGTGCCCAAGACGCTGGTCCGGCACCTGGTCGGCTGGGTGGCCGAGACCGCCAAGCCGAAGCTCCAGGCGGTCCTGAAGGACATTGTCGCCACCCCGATCACCCCGGAACTGCTGCCGGCGGACCGCAAGGGCAAGGTGCGTCAGCAGACCGAGGAGATCCTTGGGCCGTACGAGCTGCACGACTTCTTCCTCTACCACACGGTGAAGTACGGCGCGCCCCCCGCCAAGCTGCGCTTCCTGGCCCTGCACGCCTTCCGCGGGATCCATGCCCCGAAGGTCGTCGAGCGCACCCTCGACCTGTTCCTGCGGCGTCTCTTCAGCCAGCAGTTCAAGCGCTCGTGCCTGCCGGACGGCCCCAAGGTCGGCACCATCGCCCTCTCACCGCGCGGCGACTGGCGCATGCCCTCCGACGCCCTCCCCAACGCCTGGCTGGACTGAACCGCGGTTGCATTTTCCCCGCGCTTGCGGGATAGTAGCGGCGGCATGTGCCAAGAAATTCGTCAACCGGTCATCATCAACCAACCCATACGTGGAGGGGCTGGCCATGAGCGGAGGCATCGGCAAGAAGGTCATGACCGGGATCAACCTGCTACTGCTGGCGGCGATCCTCGTCGGGGCCTACATCGGCTGGGGCAAGATCCAGGCGAGCAATGCGCGGGTCAACGAGATCAACCGCCTGCAGCGCCTGTTGGGCGAGCGCCAATGGCAACCGGCGATCGACGGCTTCGAGGCGCTGTTCGCGAAATACCCCGAGACCCGGGCGGAGTATGTCGACCAGCTCGCCCAGGCCTACCAGTTCCTCGCCGCCGACGCCTATCAGGAAGCCCTTGGCCTCGGCACCGAGGCGCGCAAGCCGGCCCTGACGAAGGTCGTCGCCGACATCGCCCAGGCCCGCGAGCTGGGGCCTCTCTCGGAGGAGACCCTGTACAACCTCTGCGACTGCCACATCACCCTCGAGCAGTATGACCAGGCCCTGGCGGTGATCGCCGAGGCCGAGCGCCGCGAGGACATCAACGCCGCCCGCTTCTACGTCCACAAGGCCTTCATCGACCGCAAGATGAAGAAATAGCTCCGGGCCGTCCGATGGAAATCCTGGAGACGGTTGCCGAGATGCAGGCCTGGTCGCGGGCCCGCCAGGCCAGGGGGATGCGGGTGGCCGTCGTCCCCACCATGGGCTATCTGCATGCGGGGCACCTGTCCCTGGTCGACCTGGCCCGGCGCGAGGCCGACGCAGTCATCGTCACCCTTTTCGTCAACCCCACCCAATTTGGGCCGCAGGAGGACCTCGACCGTTACCCACGGGACTTTGCCCGGGACCGGGAGCTGTGTGCGGGCCGGGGGGTCGATGCGCTGTTTGCGCCGCCCGCCGCCGAGATGTACGCGCCAGACGCAAGCACCTGGGTGGAGGAGACCGCGCTGAGCCGGGGCCTGTGCGTACGAACCCGGCCGGGCCATTTCCGGGGGGTGGCGACGGTGGTCGCCAAGCTCTTCAACGCGACCCTGTCGGAGGTCGCCGTCTTCGGCCAGAAGGACTACCAGCAAGTGATGGTTATCCGGCGCATGGTGCGCGACCTGGCCTTCCCGGTGCGCATCGTCGCCGCTCCCATCGTGCGCGAGCCCGACGGCCTGGCGATGAGCTCGCGCAACGTCAACCTTTCCGACGACGAGCGCCGCCGGGCGCTGTCCCTGCCGCGCGCCCTGGTCGCCGCCCGCGAGGCGGCCCGGGCGGGCGAGACGGATGCCGCGGTCCTGGTGGCCATGGTCGCCGAGGCCGTCACGGCGGCGGGCGGACGGGTCGACTACGTCGAGGTGGTCGATGCCGAGACCCTGGAGCCGTACCTGGCCGGTGGCGAGATCCGCGGCCCCGCGGTCATCGCCGCCGCCGCCTTCTTCGGCCAGACCCGGCTGATCGACAACCAGGCGTGGTAGGCGGAAGGAGAACGTTCAACGTCCAACATTCAACGTTGAACTCTCAACGCCCGATGTCCAATTCCCGGCAGGCAAGGTTTGGTGAACCTGCTGTGGCACTTTTGTGTTGAGCGTTGGGGGTTGAGCGTTGAGCGTTATTCCCCGGGCGTCAGCCCAGCTCGCAGACGACGGTGTTCTGGGGGCCGAGGCGGTCGGCGGGGAGGAAGTTGTCCGGCAGGTCGACGCCATTGAGGGAGAGCCTGGCGACGCCGCGGCAGCGGCCATGCGGATTGCGCACCTCGATGTCGACCATGGTGCCGCGGAAGCGGCGGCGGGCGGTGAAGCCGGGCCAGGCGGCGGGGATGCACGGGTCGATGCGCAGGCCGTCGGCCTCCGGGCGGATGCCGAGGATGGCGTGTCCGGCGGAGAAGTAGCTCCAGGAGGCGGTGCCGCTGAGCCAGGGGATGTGGCCCATGCCCTCGCGACGGCTGTAGCGGCTGCTGGTGCTTTGGCAGTTGACGTAGGGCTCGACCTGGCGGATCTCGGCGCGGTCGTTCTGGCGGGCGGGCAGGTAGGCACGATGCACGCGGTAGGCGCGGTCGCCGTCGCCCAGCAGGCAATGGGCCATGACCACCCAGCCCTGGGTATGGCTGAAGATGCCGGCGTTCTCCTTCTCGCCGGGATTCATCAGGACCATGCGCAATTCCTTGCAGTCGGCCTTGACGATGGGCGGGGCGACGCCCATGACGCCGAAGTCGGTGGCGAGGTGCTCGGTGAGCGAGTCCATGGCCTGGCGGGCCTGCTCGGGGGTGGCGGCACCGGAGAGCACGGCCCAGCTTTGCACGGGCTGGAAGATCCGGCCTTCCGCGCTGCGGGCCGAGCCGATGACCTCGCCATTTTCCTTGAAGCCGCGGACGAACCACTGGCCGTCCCAGGCATGGCGCTGGATGCGCTCGTCCAGCTCGGCGCACCGGGCGTCCGCCCAAGCCGCCTCGGCCTCCTCGCCAAGGCCCCGGGCGACGCCGGCGTAGACCTTCAGGCCGAAGCGCACCTGGAAGGTCACGAAGAGGGTCTCGCCCTTGAAGCCGAGGCGGATGCAGTCGTCCCAGTCGGCATGGAGGCCGCAGGGCAGGCCATGGGCGCCGGTGCGTTCGAGATTGAACTCGAGGGCGCGGCGCAGGTGGCCGAGAACCGTGTCCTCGCCCCGGTCGGCATACGGCAGGACCTGGCGGTAGAAGGCGGTGTCGCCGGTCTCGTTGACGTAGGCGGGGATGGCGTTGAAGAACCACAGGCAGTCGTCGGAGCGCTGCAGGGCGGGGTCGGTCGGGGGCATGTGGCCGGGGCGGTGCAGGTAGGGCTTGACCTCGGGCATGGCCCCGCCGTTGGACTCCTGGCCGGTGAGCATCAGGACGAGGCGCTCGCGGACCTCGTCGGGGATGATCGCGGCGACGCCGAGGGTGTCCTGCACCGTGTCGCGGAAGCCGAAGCCGTCACGGGAATCGCCCGAATAGACCAGGCTGGCGGCGCGGCACCAGTGGAAGGTCATGAGTGAGTTGTAGGGGCTCCAGACGTTGAACATGTGGTTGAAGTCGTCGTCCGGGGTCTGCACCTGGAAGGTGTCGAGCAGGCCGCCCCAATGGTCCTTGAGGCGCGCCAGCTCGGCCTCGGCGCGGCCGGGGCCAGCCAGTTCGGCCAGGGCGGCGCGGCCCTCATGCTCGGCGTGGCCGGGCCCGAGCAGGACGAGCAGCTCGCGGGTCTCGCCGGGGGCCAGCGTCAGGTCGGCCTGCATGCCGCCGCAGGCGTTGTTGCCCCAGGCCTCGCTGCCGGAGCAGGCGCCGCGCTCGACGGCGAGCGGATTGGCGTAGCTGCGGTAGGGGCCGATGAAGGCCTCGCGGTCAAGGTCGTGGCCGACGACCGGTGCCCCGGCCAGGGTCATCCAGCTCCAGCGGCTCTGGTCGCGGTTGGCGAAGTTCGCGGGATCCTCAGGCAGGTTGGCGCTCTGCATGCACTGGACGAAGCCGTCGCGCCACTCGCCGCGCACGATGTACATGCTGTACTGGAGGTTGAAGGCGTCCTGGAAGATGTTCCACTCGCTGGCGAACTCGGCATAGGTGAAGACGCCCAGGCGCCGGGGCGTGGCGCCGGCATTGGTCAGGCGTAGCCGCCAGACCTCGAACTGCCGGCCCAGCGGCACGAAGTAGTCGGTCGCCGCGACGATCTCCGCGTAGCGGCTCTCGAACGAGGCGTAGGAGGTGCCGAAGCGGCAGGTCGTGGCATACTGGTCGAGCGGCTTGCCGACCGGCTGCCAGGTGGCGCTCCAGAACTCGCCGCGGTCATGGTCGCGCAGGTAGAAATAGCGGCCCGGCTGGTCCATCGGCACGGCATTGAAGGGCAGGCGCAGGAAGCGCCCGATCGCCGAGGAGCGCAGGAAGGCGTAGCCGCCGGCATTGTTGGTGACGATCCCCCCGAAGGTCCGGCTGCCAATGTAGTTGGACCATGAGCGCGGGGTGTCGGGGCGGTCGATGACATATTCGCGGCGGGCATCGTCGAAGTGGCCGTAGCGCATGGCGTCTCCTGATGGTGCAGATGAATTTGCCCGCCAGCGACCGCGGCCCTCGACAGGGCGACGGCACACCGCAGGGCGAGCGGGCCCCCATGCCGGCATCTTGGCCTGGGGGTTGCGGGGCATGGGGGAAATGACCCGCGAAATCCCAATATCGTGCGGGACTGGCGGGAAGTCAATCGGGCCGGGCTAGGCGAGGGGAAAGAGGAGGCTGAACTCGGTGCCCTGCCCGGGGGCGGTGACGATACGGAAGCCGCCGCGGTGGCAGTGCATGATGCCGGGCAGGGCCGCCAGGCCCAGGCCGCGCCCCTCGGGCTTGGTGGTGAAGAAGGGGTCGAAGATCCGGGCGGCCGTGTCCTCGTCCATGCCGCAGCCGTTGTCGCGCACGGTAATGCAGGCATAGCGTCCCGGGGGCAGCCAGCCCTGATTCCAGGGATCGACGACCGTTTCCGGGGCGACCTCCTGGAGGCCAACGGAGACGATGACCTGGCCGCCCTGGCTGCTGATGGCCTGGATGGCATTGGCGATGAGGTTAATGGCGGCCTGGCGGACCTGGACCATGTCGACCGGCACCTCGATGGGCTTGCCGCTGAGCTTGAGCTGGAGATCGACTTGGCTGGGCTTGCCCGGGACCAGGGTCTCGACGGCCTCGCGGAGGGGCTGGTTGAGGTCGGTCGCGACCGGGACGGCCTTGGCCTTGCCAGCGCATCCGGTGAGCTGGTGGCAGAGTTCGCTGGCGCGCTGGGCGACGGTCCTCGCCTCGGATGCGCAGATGCGGGCGTCGCCTTTCTCGGGGAGGATGCCGAGGAGGATG
Source organism: uncultured Victivallales bacterium (assembly GCA_964490525.1). Taxonomy (GTDB): domain Bacteria; phylum Verrucomicrobiota; class Lentisphaeria; order Victivallales; family CAZBDL01; genus CAZBDL01. The sequence continues at coordinate 11,561 of CAZBDL010000029.1, forward strand.
TCCAGGTTGCCCAGGATGACCTGCAGGAAGTTGCCGAAATCGTGGGCGACGGTCCCGGCCATCAGCCCGAGGCCCTGCAGGCGCCGGGCCATCTGGATCTGCTGTTCCAGCTCGCGCTTCTGGCTCTCGGCCTGGCGCAGCGCCGTGATGTCGATGAAGCTGGCCACGAGCAGGCGGCGTCCTCCCAGTTCGGTCTCGGCCACGGTCTTGAGCACGGGTACACGATGGCCATCGCCCCGGGGCAGGTAATCCTCGGTGTGGTCGATCCGTTCTCCCCGGCTGATCGGGCAGTCCTCCAGCCGATGGCCGCAGATCCGCCCCGGGCAGGAAGCCCCGAGGAGCTGGACCTTGGGAAGGCCCAGGAGGTCGGCGGCGGCGGCGTTGACATCGACGATGCGGTGCAGCTCGGGGTCGATGACGACGATGCCCGTACCCAGGGAATTGAGCGTGACCATCATCCAACGCTCGCTGTCGTGTAGGGCCAGCTCGGCCCGCCTCTGCATGGTGATGTCGTTGAAGATCAACGAGATGCCGATTGGGTAGGGCTGGTTGTCCATGATCGGGGAGACGGTGGCGACGAGGTGGACGATCCCCCGTTCGGTGTCGGCCACGACCTCCTGGCCGGCGATCCGCCTGCCTTCCTGGAAGGCCTTGGTCAGGTCGGCGAGGCCCTCGCGCTCCGGCACGGGCGTGATGACGTCGCCGAGCGCGCGCCCGACCGCCTTCGGCGCGCACAGGCCAAGGATCTTCTCCGCGCCGGTGTTGCAGGAGGTCACGATCCCGTCCATGTCCAGGCCGATGATGCCGACCTCGGCGGACGCGACCATCTCGGCGAGGGCATGGCAGCGGGCCTCGATTTCGTGCCGTCGTCGCCGGTTGTCGGCCTCCGCCAGCTCGCGGCGGATGGCCGGGACGATCCGCGGCAGGTTGTTCTTCATGATGTAATCGTTGGCCCCGGCCTTCATCATCTCCACCGCCAGCTCCTCGCCGATCGTGCCGGAGACAAGGATGAAGGGGATGTCGACCTCCATCTCCCGGAAGATGCGCAACGCCTCGCGCCCGTTGAAGCCGGGCAGGGTGTAGTCGACGATCGTCAGGTCCCAGCACCCCTCGCGGAGCTGGCGGGCAAAGTCCGCCGCCGTCTCCACCCGATGGGCGGCCAGCTGCCAGCCGTCCTTCTGGATCAGCCGGGACAGCAGCAGGACATCGTCCGGGTTGTCCTCCACGAACAGGATGCGCAGGATGTCCTCGGCCATGGCCGTGCCCTCCTCCTCAATGGCTTGGCGGCGGCTCGTTGAGGGTCAGCCAGAAGACCCCCAGCTGCTCGACCACCTCGACGAAGCGGTTGTAGTCCACCGGCTTGCGGATGTAGCTGTTGACTCCGAGGCGATAGCCGCGCAGGCGGTCCTCCTGCTCGTTGGAGGAGGTCAGGATGATCACCGGCAACAGCCGGGTGCGCTCGTCCTCCTTGACCTGGCGCAGGACCTCGAGGCCGTCGACCTTCGGCAGCTTGAGGTCGAGGAGGATGACGGCCGGATCCTCGTGGGGGGGGCGCGCGGCGTAGTCCCCGCGCCGGAACAGGTAGTCGAGGGCCTGCTCGCCGTCGTTGACGACATCGACCTTGACCTTGAAGCTGGACCTGCGGAAGGCCCGCAGGGTCAGCATCACGTCGTCCGGATTGTCCTCCACCAGCAGGATGCGCCGTTCGCCGTCCATGGTCAGCCCTCCTCCTCTTGGGGTGGCATGTCCTTCAGGGTGAAGTGGAAGCTGGCCCCTTGGCCGGGGGTGGATTCCGCCCAGATCTCGCCGCCATGGCGGGCGACGATGCGCCGGACGATGCTCAGGCCGATGCCGGTGCCGGGGAATTCGCGGGCGTCGTGCAGGCGCTGGAAGACGCCGAAGAGCTTGCCGACGTACTTCATGTCGAAGCCGGCGCCATTGTCGCTGATCCGGTAGACGGGGCCCTGCTCGCCTTGCTCGGCGGCGAAGCGGATCTCGGCGGCGTCCGCCTTCCTGCCGGTGAACTTCCAGGCGTTGCCGAGGAGGTTGCGCAGGGCGATGGCCAGCAGGTGGGCGTCGCCGATGACGGACATGCCGGGCTCGACATGGGTGTCGACGTGGCGGGCGGGCTCGGCCTCGGCCAGCTCGCGGAGGATGTCTTCGGCAAGGCGGCTGAGGTCGACCTGCTCGCGGCGCAGGACATGGCGCGAGACCCGCGAAAGGCTGAGGATGTCGTCGATCAGGTGCCCCATGTTTTGGCTGGCGGCGCGGATGCGGCGGAGGTATTCCTGCCCGTCCTCGGGGAGCTGTTCGAGGCAGTCCTCGAGCAGGGCCTGGCTGAAGCCGTCGATGCTGCGCAGGGGGGCGCGCAGGTCATGGGAGACCGAATAGCTGAAGCTCTCCAGCTCGCGGTTGGCCTCGGTGAGCAGGGCGGTGCGCTCCTCGACCTTCTGCTCGAGGTGGCCCTTCAGGTCGGTCAGCTCGGCCAGCGTCCGGCGCAGCTCGGTGATGTCCGTGACCAGCGCGAAGGAGCCGATCTTGCGTCCGTCGGGATCCTTGATGGGGCTGGCGTTGACCAGGCAGTGGACGGTTTCCCCGCCCTGATCATGGATGAAGGCGATTTCGTAGCTGGTGCGGCGGCCCTGGCGGCGCAGCTCCTGCTGACGGGCGAACTCGCGGCGGCCGGCCTCGTCGGTGAAGGCGTCGATGGGCTGGCCGACGAGGTCGCCCATGGCGCGCCCGAAGATGCGGCACATCTCGGGGTTGACGGCGACGATGCGGAAATCGTTGTCGACCTCGACGAACCCCTCCTTGCAGGTGGTCAGGATGTTGTTCAGGCGGCGTTCGCGCTGGCGCACCTCCTGGACGGCGAGCTCGCTTGCCTTGGCGAGGTAGAAGTGGCAGTTTTCCGGCTTGTTTTTGCGGTTATGGATGGCGGTGGCCATGCCTTCGCAGGAGTTGTAGCCGCAGGCCGTGCAGTTGTAGCAGTCCTGGAGGCTGTGCTTGTGCATCTGCCTGAAGATTTCCCACTTGCGCTCCTCGCCGGGGATCTCCGTGCGGTGGTTGGCGCTGAGGTCCTCGTGCTCGACGCCGTAGAGCCCGTCCGCCCAGTAGCGCTCGAGCAGTGCCTCGATCGCCGCCGCCTCGGCTGCCGGGGCGTCCGCCGATTGCCGGAAGGCGGCCACCTGTTCCCGCTTGCGCTGCGCGACCCAGGATTCCGCGTCATCGGGGGTCATCTCAGTGAACCGGGTCAGCGGTCCGGCGTTGCAGCCGTAGTCGCAGCTCAGACAGTCGACCAGGGCGGGGGCGTGGCCGGCGCGGATCGCCTCCTCGAGGTTGTTCAGGTAGGGATAGACCAGGCTGGCACCTTCGATGCGGCGGATGTCCTCGGCCAGTTCGGGCAGGTGCCGGAGCACGGTCGCCATCAGGCCGCCGGGCGTCGGGAACAGCACCGCCCGCTCCGCCGGTGGCCCCTGGAAGGCGCCTGCCGGATAGACCGCCAGGTTGTCACCGGTCTCCTCGACGTGGCGCTGGATCGAGCGGTAGCCCAGGTTGTAGTCGCCCAGCCCATGGCGCAGGAATTCACGCTTCTTGGCGGCGCACGGGGAGACCACGGCGATCCGGCAACCGGCATATTGCGGAAAATACCGGCGGATCATGCGCATGGTATGGATCATCGGGCTGGCGACCGGCGCCAGGTGCGGCAGCAGCTCCGGATGGTAGATGCCGATATAGGTGGTCAAGGCCGGAC
>CAZBDL010000030.1:0-15149 GCA_964490525.1 uncultured Victivallales bacterium
CCCAAGACCCGCCGGACTATGTCCTGACCTACACGGCGGGCGCGCGTGGCACCATCGATGGCGTGGCCTTGGTCACCCAGACCGTGACCCTGGGCGCGGACGGCACCCCGGTGACTGCGATCCCCGATGCCGGCTTCCACTTTTCCGACTGGAGCGACGGTCTGCTGACCGCCGCCCGGCAGGACACCGCCGTCACCGGCGACCTGGCCGTGACCGCGAGCTTCGCGATCAACGAGTACCGGGTCGAGTTCGTCACCGACGGCACCGAGGGCACCTCGCTCGCGGGGGCGACGGTGCAGACCATCGCCCACGGCGGCGACGGCAGCCCGGTAACGGCGGTCGCGCCCGCAGGCTACGACTTCCTCGGCTGGACCGGGGACTACGTGGGCGAGGAGAACCCGCTGACCGTGACCAACGTGACGGCGGAGATGACGGTCATGGCGAACTTCGCGATGCAGCAGGTGGCCTGTGGCTCGGTCTTCGAGGTTGCCGCGGAACAGGCGGGACTCGACCGGTTCCGCCAGCAGCCCAAGGCCTGGGCGACCTATGAGGCCCATCCGGTGTCGGGCAAGCCCGGCAAGGCGTCGGCCAAGGTGACGACGAAGGTGGACAAGGCGGACGGCAGCGATCCGGTCAAGATCGAATGGACGAAGAAGATCAGGCTCTTCGACGCGAAGGCATTCAAGGCGGCGGAGAAAGGCGGCATCGGGGCGGCCGAATGGATCACCCCCGGCAGCATGGCCGACCTGCCGATGGAGCTTCACCTGGCGAGCAAGGAGATCGGCGAGGCCATCGTCCAGCCGATCGCCCTGGCGGTGCCGGTGATTGACGATGTCCAGCCCGGGGAATCCGACGCCAAGGGCAATCCGACCCTCGTGATCCTCGGCCGTTGGTTCGGCACCAAGAAGCCGAAGGTCTGGCGTGAGTACGTTGATGCGGCTGGTGTGATCAAGCGCCAGGGGCTGAAGGTGGTCAAGCCGACCGAGGACAACACCGAGTGCCGCGACAGCAAGGGCAAGCCCGCCTGCATGGATCCGGCCAACGGAGAAGGGAAAGTCATTGTCCTGGCCCCGGCCAAGGCTCCCAAGGGGACGCCCAACGGCATCATCGTGCTGGACAATGGCGTCGGGCTGGCGTCGGGCCCAGACCTGTCGGTCGGCACCGCCTGGGCGATCGGCACCTGGCCCGACGGCGGGGCGGCGATCATCGGCACCGGCAATGGCGGGCTTGCCTGGTCGGTGCAGGTGGCCGAGGGTGCCTACCCCGGCCATGCCGGCAACGACATCAGCGCAGTCGACGAACTGACCGCCTGGGCCGCGCTCGGGGAGTCCGGGTTGGAAGGCGGCATCATCCTCCACACCACCACTGGCGGCGCCGACTGGGTCACCCAAACCTTGCCGGTGGCCGTGCCGTCCGGTATCAAAGGCATCAAGGGGCTCAGCCGCGAGGAGGCCTGGGCCGTCGGGCTGGCCGGCCCCGTCCTCCATACCGTCGATGGTGGCGAGACCTGGACGGTCGTCCCCACCCCCGGCATCACCCTGATCCAGGTCAACCGGATGGACGCCTTGGGCAACGACATCTGGATCGCCGACTATGGCAATGGCGACCAGGGCATGGTCCACTCCGCTGACGGCGGCCTGACCTGGCGGCGCGAATTCCTCCCCGACGTCGCGCCGGGCGAGGGTCCGATGGCAGTGAGCATCGTCGATGCCGATGTCGCTTGGGGCAGTGTTCGCACCCAGGATGGACTGCACCGCACGACTGACGGGGGCGCGACCTGGCGGGTCGATGCCGCTGGCATCACTGGGCCGAACGACATTGACGACGTTTGCGCGGTTTCCGCCAACCAGGCCTGGATGGTGCAGAACATCAGCGGCGCATCGGCGGGGCATGTGATGCTGGTGGACATCGGCGGCGGGACGTCGGCGAACTCCTCCTGGAGCTTCTCCGACTACGTCTACGAGGGGATTGCCGCGACCGATGGCCGCACCGCCTGGATCGTCGGCTTCCGCTCGGTCGGGGCGGATCCCGGGCTCCCCCGGGGCTCGGTGCGGCGCACCGTCAACGGCGTCGACTGGAGCGCGATGCCGATGCCCGCCCCTGACGCCGACCTGTGGAAGGTCTCTGTCGTCGGGGCGGGACGCTGATCGGGGGCCGCGTCATGGTCTTTCCCGTGCGCCCGCGTCTCGACATGGTCGCGCTTCCGATGCTGTTCCTGCTGGCTCCCCTGGTCTTTTGGCGTGAGTTGCACGATTTTGCCAACCTGCCGCAGGCGGCGCTGGTGCAGGCGACGGCGGCCTTGCTCCTGCTCGGCCTGCTGCTCCAGCGTGTCTGGCATCCCGGAGAACCGCTGCGCTGGGCGCCGGCCCTGCTCCCCGCCTTGGCGGCCTTCCTGGTCTGGGCCTTGCTGTCCCTCTTCTGGGCCCATCACCGCGCAGAAGGCGTCGAGACCTGGCTGCATTGGCTGGCTTGCGCTGGCATCTTCGTAGCGGCGACGGATGAGCTGCGGACCCGCCGGGACCGGACCTGGCTGCTGGCGGCCATCGCCTTGTCCGGGATGACGGTGGCGACCATCGGCCTGTCCCAGGAATTTCTCGGGTTCTCCTGGATTCCCCAGATGGCACCACCTTCGGCGACCTTGGCGAACCGCAACATGGCCGCGCATGTGGTGGCCATCGCCCTGCCAGCTGGCTTGGCGCTGTGGCTGTCGAGCCGTCGTCGTGCGATCGCCATGGCTTGGGCGGGCGGTTGCGGCTGGTCCATGGCCTTCCTGGTCCAGACGGGTACTCGTGGCGCCTGGCTGGCGGGCTTGGCCATGGCCGTGGCCTTGGTTGGCGTTGCCGTCCTGGGGTGCCGCCGCGTCCTCTCGCGTCCGGCCGGGCGCGATGCGGCACGACGTGGGCTGCACCGCCACGCGGCCCCGGCGCTGCTCGCCCTTGGCGTCTTCATCCTCTTCGCCAACGCCACGCCCGCAGGCTGGGGTGGACAGTTCGGCCAGGCCTGGCGGCGGGTCCGGCGCACCGCCCCGGATGTCGTCGCCGGGATGCAATCGCTGGCGTCGGCATCCGAATCCGCGGAAGCCGCCGCCTGGCCGCCGCCCCGGGCCACCAGGAAGGATTCCCTGGTCCTGCGGCTGGCCATCTGGCGCAATGCCGTGGAGATGGTGCGGGCGCGTCCATGGCAGGGCTGGGGCCTGGGCAACTTCAAGATCTTCTATCCGCAATTTCGCCGGGCCGCGGTCGCGGAGGGCATGACCGGCACCGCCCGCATGGTGCGCGACCTCCATAACGACTGGCTGCAGGTGGCGGTCGAGACCGGCCTGGTCGGCCTGGCCCTGCTGCTCTCCCTCGCCGGAACCGCCGCACGGATCCTCCTCCATCAGGCCCGCGCCGTGCGAAATTCGTCCGACGCCTGGACCGTGGCGGCAGCGGCTGGCGGCATGGCCGCCTTTGCCGTCATCGCCTGCGTCAGCTTTCCCTTGGAACGGGCCATTCCGCCCCTGTTCCTGGCCGGGTATGCGGCCTTGGTCCTGACGGCTCCCGTCCGGCAAAGGCCCCTCCGCTCCTCCGTCCTTTCCCGTCCGGTCCTTGCCGTGGCGGCAGGCCTCATGGCCTTGGTCCTCGTCGCCTCCATTGCCTGGGGTGGACTGCGGCTGGACGCCGACCGGCACTTTCGGCGCATGGCTATGGCCGAGCGGCAAGGCGACCCTCTCGCCGTCTCCGCCGAGGCCCGCCGCGTGCTGGCCCGCAACCCCTTCCGCCGCGAAATCTTCGCCTTCCTCGCCCGCGCCCTGCTGGCGGCTGGCGACCCGGAGACGGCGGCCGAGGCCGGCGAGGAATACCTGCGGGCCGAGCCGCTGTCCCTGCCGGGACGCTTGAACTTGGCCCTGGCCTACGGGCAGCTTGGCCGCCATGACGATGCCATGGCGATCCTGGCGGAGACCTTGACCCAGTATCCCGACGCCGACGCCGTCCGCAATGGCCTCGGCAACGTCCATCTCGCCCAAGGCCGCCACCGCGACGCCCTCCGGGAATTCCTCGCGGCGGTCGAACTGTCCCCCCGCAATGCCCGCTTCCACTACAACCTGGGATTGGCGGCGCTCGGCTGTGGTCTGCCCCGCGAGGCGGAGCGCGCCTTTCGCATGGCCATCATCCTCGACCCCGCCTGGTCGCCCCCCTACGCCTGGCTGGAAAGGATTCGGGCGCAGGATAGCTCCGATGGCCACGGGAAGTTCGCACCGAATCGCCCCTGACCCCATTGAAATTCCCCACCGATGGCCTATTTTAGCCCCATAATATGCGTACCAGGCAGCCGTGAGCGTGTCAACGTTGCTCACCGTCAACCGGGGAGATTGCCGTATGAAGCCGAGTCGCCGCATCCTGGGGGCCGCCATCCTGGCGGGAGCGTCGTTCGCCGCCAGCCTCATGGCGGCACCCATCTCCGAGAAGGATGTCAACAAGCAGGCCAAGGCCCTCTACAAGGAGGCCATCGACAACTTCAAGGCGGAGGCCGACACCATCAACCAGGAGGCGGAGGCTGAGCTCGCGACGCTGCAGGCAACCTTCCAGTCCGGGGAAATGACGGCCGAGGCGTATGCCATCAACCGCAACCTGGTCGACCTCATGCGCCAGGCGCGGCTGCGCCAGCTTGCCCGCAGCAATCAGCAGGATCTGCTGCTTGGGGAAGGCGGCCTGGTCGACCTGTTCAACGCCAACCAGGAAAGCATGTCCGCCACCACCAACTTCAACTTCGGCCAAGGCGACATGGCCAAGTACTATTCCAGCCTGAACAAGGAACTGCAGAAGAACCTCTCCGCCACGGAGAAGTCGGCCTCGAAGCCGGATGACATCCAAAAGGACGCCAACCAGACCCAGGCGGTCCTGATTCAGGAGCCGATGGGCATGGAGCTGCCCGCTCTGCCGGCGGGCATGGTGCCGGACGCCGCCCCCCTGTCCGCCACCCAGATGGGGGTCGATGCAGTGATGGGCTTTGTCGACGAGTACGGCGAGGCCGGCCTGGTCGCGAGCGGCTCCTGGGATCCGCTGGCCGGGGCCGGCGTGGTCACCCTGACCAATGGCTGGGGCGAATCCTTCACGGCGACGGCCGGCCCCATGGATGGCGTCGACAACACCTGGCAGGCCGAGTTTCCGCATGGCAACAACATGTTCTATGGGCATTACCAAATGCTGGCGCAGCAGGGCGCCTTCACCCAGACGCATCAGTTGGTGATTCCCTCCATGCCCATCACCTGCCCGGATCAGAAGAAGATGGATGCCGCCGCCAAGAAGCTGATGGCCTCGCACGCGAAGTCGACCGATGGCATCTACCGACCGCTGGTCGCCGACGCGGGCAAGGACTTCGACACGCATGCCAAGTCCATGCTGGGAGACTACGTGGGCGACGCCAGCCTGATCAGCGAAACGGTCGGCTCCGCCGTCTGGCACCATGCCCACTTCCAGGATCAGCTCTTCAACGACCTTGGCCATGGCGCCGCCGCCGACCTCGAGTTCGGCGTCTCCCATGATCCGGGGCTGGACTACATTCCCGACAGCAAGGAATTCGACCCCAACGGCAACGGCTTCCTGGGCAAGTGGAACGACAAGAACCAGAACAACATCCAGAAGACCTGGAGCAAGGCCGAGAAGTTTGACCAGAAGCTGGTCAAGGCCGTGCGCAAGAAGCAGCAGCGCATCGCCATCCGGCGCAAGCCCCCGATCATGCGCAAGCGTGCCCATATCCGCGAGGAAGAGCAGCCCGGCGACTTCACCGCCCCGGTGCCCCTGGAGATCTGGGGCGCCATCGCCTATGGCGACGTCTCCGGCCCCGGCTGGATCCATTGCTGGGGCCGCGGACCGACCGCGCTCGGCCCGATTGTCGTCCGCCCCCATGTCGCCGCTGGCAATGTCTTCCAGCCGGAGATCGGCTCCTTCACCGCCACGGCCCCGATGGAAGGCCTGGCCAACACCTGGGAGAGCGTCATCCCCGGCGTCGCCCCGGGGTATTTCGCGGTCACGGCGGAACAGCTTCAGGGCGGGGTCGGCCTGATCAGGACGGAGCCCTTCCTCATTAACCTGCCCGGCCCGGGCAGCGGGGACAAGTAGTCCGGACCGGTGCCGTAAAGAACGGGGCTGGCGCGGCCAAGGATTGGCGTCGGTCGCGCTATGCCGCCTGGCTTTGCCCTTAGAAGGGCGGCATCAGCTCCAGGTAGTCGAGGCCGACGCCGTTGTCGATGACCAGGTCATGGCGGTCGCTGAGGTCGTCGAAGCCCCTCGGCCAGGTGTCGGGAAGCCGGATCGTGATCTGGCTCTCGCCGGTGTCCGGATCCATGCAGGCGGGCTTGCCCTTGGCGTCCAGGTGAATGAACTCCTTGAGCACCTTCACCTTGGCCTTCTTGATCATCTCCCCCCCCGTCTTCGGATTGGCCACCCGGTATTCGACCCAGGCCTTGGGCGGCTTCGTGCCGAACCACCGGCCGGCGATGATCGGGCGGGTCGGATCGGCTCCGGGCGGCGTCGGCACCAGCCCGAAGATGCGCGGCGGCTTCAGGGACAAATGCGCACAGCGCTCGGTCTGCGGGGCGCCACCCTCCTCATGCGTGACCTCGAGGTCGAAGAGCATGGCCTGGCTGGTGTACCGCTCCAGATCCCGCGCCCGCATGCCTTCTCCGTAATAGAACTTGAACGCCTTCGCGTCATAGAGCCGGACCTTCTTCTTCACATTGAGGATCAAGGTCGAGCTGTCCCCGGACAACACCCCCTTGAGCGTCACCTTCTTCGGCTTCCCCCCCTTCACCGGGTCGACATAATGGGCCACCACCTTGGGGACCGCCGTGAAGACGCCGCCGACCGTGCCGGGGACGTCGACCGCCTTCAGGTTGACCACCCCGCCCACGGCTCCACGCAAGGTCGGGCCGAGATGCGCCCCGGGGACGATCGCCGTCTCCGCCAGGTCGTTGTACGCGTAGTCATGGACGGTGAATTGGTTCGTGTCCGTGGCAACGCTCACCCGGCACCAGCCGTTGTACCATTCCCCACCCTTCAGGAAGCGGATCATCAGGATCTTGCGGACCTTTCCGGGGAAGTGGGCGATGCCGTTCCCGGGAACCACCTTGCCTGTCGTGTAGGCATCGGTGAAGTGCCGCCCCATCCTCCCCCGGCTCGTGAAGTTCAGCGATGAGGTGAAGGTGGAGGAGTTTTGGATCGAATGCCCGGAGTTGAACGCCTTGGCCAAGGGGCCGGCCGTGTTCATCACCAGGTTCATGCTCTTGCCCACCGCATGCAGGGCATATTCGTCGCGGTCGACATCGATGCCCCCCTCGGTGAACGTGCTGGTGGTGGAGGTGAACTGCAGGTCGACATCGACCAGCGTGTCGCCATCCAGATCCAGTTGGAAAACCTGGGGCCCCTCGCCGAAGGTGAAGACCTGGTCGGGGTCGAGATCCGTGTAGTCGATGGCGGCCCGGGCCATCGGCCCGGCAGCGAGCGCAGTTCCGGCGGCAAGCGCATAGCCCGTCAGGCGGCGTTCAAGGGCAGGGAGAGAGGGCATGGTGGTTCTCCTGGCAAGGGATGAAGCGGTGGTGTCGTCACGATGCTCCCTTGACAATATGCTTTGGTCGCGAGTTTCGCAAGGCGCGGCCGCTGGCAATCGGCCACCCTGGCGATAGGGTAAGGAGGACCGGCGGCCGGGCCCGGGCGGTCGTCTGCCGTCCCCCAACGGTACTGACGCCCGCCAAGAACGCCCAACCTTCAACGTTCCGGCAATCCACTGGATGGATTGCACGCTGGAGGTTCGGCGTTGAGGGTTTGCACATCAACTCATTTGGACGACGCGACATGCCCACATCCTTCAAGAGCGTGCTGTTCCTGGCGGACGGGATGGCCGACGAGCCCCTGCCGGAGCTGGGCGGGAAGACTCCGCTGGAGGCGGTCGACACCCCGTGGATGGACCGCATTGCGGCGGCGGGGGCAAGCGGCACCTTCCTGTCGCTACCGTCGGCCTTTCCGACCTCCTCGGACGTAGCCAACCTCTCCGTGCTGGGCTACGACCTGGCGTCATGCTATCCGGGGCGCGGTCCGCTCGAGGCGGCGGCGCAGGGCATCGCCCTGGGCGAACACGACATTGCCTGGCGCTGCAACCTGGTGCATGCCGACGACGGCGTCCTACTCGACTATTCGGCGGGGCACATCACCAACGACGCCTCGGCCGAACTGATGGCGGCGTTGCAGGCCGAGCTGGGCAGCGCCCGGGCCAGCTTCCATCCCGGCGTGAGCTACCGCAACCTGCTCATCCTCCATGGCCCGGAGTTCTGCGAACGGGTGCGCTTCCACAAGCCTGACTCCTCCCAAGGGCTGCGCCTCGAAGACTTGGCCCTGGCCCCGGCCGACGACTCGCCCGAGGCCGCCCACACCGTCGCCTTCCTGCGCGGCCTCGAGGCGCGGGCGGCGGCCTTCCTCGCCCGCCATCCGCGCAACGCGGGGGCCGCCGCCCCCGCCAACCGCATCTGGCCTTGGAGCCCCGGGCGCCAGCCCCGCCTGCAGGCCTTCGCGGAGAAGTACGGACGCCGCGGCGCGGTGATCAGCGCGGTCGACGTCATCTTCGGCATCGCCCGCTGCGCCGGGATGAGCGTCATCAAGGTCCCCGGCGCCACCGGCTTCGTCGACACCAACTACGAGGGCAAGGCGGCCGCCGCGGTGCGCGCCCTCGCCGACCACGACTTCGTCTTCCTCCATGTCGAGGCGATCGACGAATGCGGCCACATGGGCGACCTTGCCCTGAAGATGCAGGCGATCCGCGACTTCGATGCGCGCATCGTCGGCCCGGTCATGCAGGCCCTGGCCGGTCAGTCCTGCGCCTTCGCCGTGCTCCCCGACCATCCCGTGCCGGTGAAGCTGCGCAAGCATACCCGCACCCCGGTGCCGGTCGCCATGTGCGGCCCGCACATCGCCCCCGACGCCATCCGCCAATACTCCGAGACGCTGGCTCCCGGCGGGGCCCTCGGCCACCTGCACGGCGATGGCCTGATGCGGCGGCTGTTCGCCCTGGATCCGTCCGCTCACCCCTGATCCAGCTCAAAGTCGAATTGCAGGATCAGCTTGACATATGATTATGGATTAGTTTTTGACGTGGCGTGCCGGAAACGGCCGCATATCACTTCCCCCCGCTGGCTGAACCTGGAGCCGCCGAACATGCCGGATCAGAACTCATCCAAGTCCGGCACCGGGAACACCGTCGGTCTGCGCCGCTGGCGCTGGCTGGTGGTCCCCGGCCTGGTCATCATCCTGCTTCATGTCCTGAGCCGGGCGCTGTTCCGCCCCCTGTGGTATGACGAGGCGCTGACCCTGCTCGAGTTCGTCGGACAGGACAGCTTCGGCTTCATCTGCCGCAACTACCCGATCCCGAACAACCACATCGCCTACAACCTGCTGCTCCTCGCCTGGACCCGGGTCACCCAGCTCTTCCTGCCCCTCGGGGACTTCTCCTTCCGGTTGTGCGGAACGGTCCTGGCGGTGGCCTCCGGCCTCGCCATGCAGATCCTCTGGCGGCAGCGGACGGGCCAGCTGGCGGCAGCACTGACCGTCATCTGCCTGGCCCTCTCCCCGGCCTTCGCCATCTACGGCACGGCGGTCCGCGGCTATCAACTGGGCTTCCTGGCCGTGCTGCTGGCGCTGGAGAGCGGACGACGCTGGCGCGACGGCGGCCCGCGCTGGCTAGGGGTGGCGTATTTCGCGGCGAGCCTGTTGGCGGTCGCGACGATGCCGACCAACCTGCTGGCGCTGGCGGCCATCCCGCTGCTGCCGGACCGTCCGCCGACCCCCGGCAATGTCCTGCGGCCGCGCCGTTTGTGGCTGGCGGTCGCGCCACTGCTCGCCTTTGCCCTCTTCTATCTGCCGATCGCCGGGCAACTGCGCGGCGTCATGGCCCTGAAGGAGGGCTGGGGCAATGCCGCGGCCGCGATGCTCCACTTCTATGCCGCCTTCGGGCTGATGGCCCTGCCGCTGCTGGTCTTCGCCATTCCCGGGCTGGCCGCCTGGTGGTCCCGGCGCACGCCATGGGCGCTGGCCTGTGGTGCGGCCGTCTTCCTGCTCCCCGCCGCCGCCATGCTCGCCCGCTCGCCCGCGCCGTTCCCCCGCACCTTCTATCCGTTCTGGCCCGTCTGGTTGTACCTGCTGGCCTTGGGCCTCCAGGCCGGACAGGCCACCTTGCGGCGGCGCGCCCGGCGGCCCGCCATTGCCCGGGTGCTGTACGTGTTGACGGCCGCCTTGCTCCTCGCCGCCAGCCTGCCCGGGACCACCAGCCAATGGTTGTCCAACGTGCTGACCCCGCGGGCGGCGCAGGACGACTATTTCCACCCCTACTTCATGGATGCGTCGTTCCGACCGCATGTGACGATCGAGAAGGCCCTGATGGCCTCCGGCGGCAATTCCCGCAACGTCTTCCTGCATCCCGGGGCCGACCCGCTGTCGCTGATCTATTATGGCCGGATGCGTCTCGGGCCTCAGCTCGGCGAATGGCTGCACGACCGCCCCGGACGCCCGGTGACCTTTGCTGTGCCGCCCCGGCACCTGGCCATTGTCGCCCGCGACCAGGCCCAGGCGGACTCCCTCACCGTCCGCTTCCGGCTGCGCAACCTCCAGCCCTTCGCCGACTGCGGCTACCACCGCATCTACCTGGCCGAGGGCACCGGGCGCCCGGCGCCCGCCCAGGCCCCGCCCGCGCCGTGAGACCGCCCATGCCGAAGCCCGAGACCTTGCCCCCTGCCTTTCTTACAAATAAGACGGCATTGATGCAAATCCTTGCCGCATAAAGGATCCGTCGGAGAAAAACACGGTTCACGGCGGTCCCGGGAGGGGCAGGATGTGCCGTTGCAGACGGCCCGTGCCTTCCGGGGGTTTTGGTGCTATGTTTCCCGGCTTTGGCGGTTTCCCGGAAACCCGGTGGCGCAAGGACAGCGAGAACGTATGCTTGGCAAGCTCATCGAGGCCTGGCGGCGGCGGCAGCGGCGGCGGCAGCTGGGCGAAATGCTGCACCATCTTCGCCATGTGCGGCACGTGCAGGAGGACATCCTGCCGCCGAGCGTGGTGGCGCGCCTGGACGAGCTGATCGCCGAAGGGATGGCGGTCGACCCGGCGGATGCCCCGTCATGCCTGCAGTACCTGGACCGGACCCCGATGCGGGCAGCCAAGGTGCTGCCGCGGCAACGCTTTCCCGCCCTGCGCGAATACCTCGACATCTTCGCGGTCGCCTTCACGGTGGCCTTCGGCATCCGGGCACTCTACCTGCAGCCGTTCAAGATCCCGACCAGCAGCATGCAGCCGACCCTCTTCGGCATCCACTACATCGCCGAGGAGGGGCCGGACGGCTACCGGCCGCTGCCCCGGTTGCCGGGACCGCTGCATTTCTTGCTCTTCTCGACGCAGCGGGCGGAGCTGGCCATCCGGCGTGATGGCCTGCTCGACGAGGGCTCGCTCGACACCTACCAGCGCTATGCCTGGTTTCCGCGCACCCGCTTCAACATCGGCGGCCTGCGCTACGAATTGCCCGGCACTAACGACCCCGGATGGAATCACCAGCCGGCCTCGGGCTCGGTGCAGAGCTACGCCCTGACCCGAAAGCGCGGGGTCGGACCCTTCCGGGAAGGCGAGACCCTGTGCCGTGGCTGGCTGTCGCTGGGCGACCATCTCTTTGTCGACCGCCTCAGCCACCATTTTCGCGAGCCGAGACGTGGCGACATTGTCATCTTCAGCACCGAGGACATTGTCCATCGCCATCCCGCCATGCCGACGCCTCGGCGTGTCCAGGATCAGGGATTCTACTACATCAAGCGCTTGGTCGGGCTGCCTGGCGACGTGCTCCGCATTGAGGACGGCGTCCTGCATGTGCGGCCGGGCGGGACGGGGCCGGAAGTCCCGATTCCCGAGCTCGATGCCCGCTTTACCAAGCTCTACCTGGGGCGCGGCGGCTACCATGGCCACCAGCATGGCGAGTTCGACCGCGGCGCCAACCACCTCCTTGGGCCCGAAGACGTCTTCACGGTGCCGTCCGACAGCTATTTTGTCATGGGCGACAACACCACGAGCAGTGCCGACAGCCGCTATTGGGGTGTCGTGCCCCGGCGCAACTTCGTCGGCCGCGCCTGTCTCATCTTCTGGCCTTTCTCGCGGCGCTGGGGCCTGCCTGACAAGGCGCCGTTGCCGATGCCGACGTACGGCGACATCTCGCCGATGAACCTGCAATGAGCGACGGAGACGACGCATGAGCGCGGACGCCGACGTCCCGGCCGACATTCCGGGGGGTGCAGTCGATCAGGCGGCCCTGCGCCTGGCGCGTGCCTTCGACCGCTTCACGATCGGCCTGCTGGGCATCTTCCTGGCGCTCTATGCGAATCCGTTCCTGACGGTGATGTCGGCGCCCTATGCGCGCTACCTCTATCTGCTGCCGGTCTGGTTCACGGCCTTGGTTCCCGTACACCTGGCCCCGGCGGACCTGCCTGCGCCGGAATGGGCGAAAACGCTCCGGCGGCTGCGCTGGTCGGCGTTGGCCCTGGCTGGCCTGGCGCCGTTCTGGGGCTGGTGGCAGTCGGCCCTGAACAGCCGCTATTGCCTGCTTAACGTTGGCTTCCTGTGCCTGGCCCTCTTCATCTACCTGTACCATCTCATGGGTCTGGCCCGGATCATCGCCGAGGCCCGCGCCCAAGGCTGGCTCGCCCATTTTGCCCGCGTCACCCGCATGGCCATCGTCTATCTGCTGATCGCGCCGGTCCTGGCCTTTTTCCTGGTCGCCTGGTATGAAAACAACTCCGGCCATGATATACTTGTCTTTGTCGACAAGTTGAACCCGTGGAAGCGGCACGTGCTGACGGCACCGATCCTGTTGGCCATCATGGTGTGCTGGCAGCTTTGTCGGCTCCGGCCCTTGTCCGGACAACCCCGAAAGGATGCGCCGCCATGACGATCTCGCCGACCCTGCTGGTGTTTTTCCCCTTGTTGCTGGGCATTTGGCGGGAGACCCCGTTCACGGGCGAGAACACGCGCACCCCGGACGCGCCGACCTTCATGACTCGTGAGGAAATTCGCGAGCAGGCGGGCTATTTCCGCGAACTTCGCGAGCCCGAGCTGCGCAGCCGCGTGGTTTTGGAACTGGCCGAGGCCAACAATCCGGCGGCGGTTGACGCGCTTTCCGCGTTCCTGCGCGGCGAGGCGGATCCACAGGTGGCGGGCGACATCCTTCATGCGCTTGACCAGTTGCGCCATGTGGGCGTCCGGCGCCAGGACGAATTGTCGCGTTTCCTCAAGGACGAGCGTCCCTCGGTGCGGGCCCGGGCCCTGGCGGTGGCCGTGGCGGCCGGGGACAATGCCGATGCCATCCTGAACGCCCTCGGCGAGGAGACGTCGCCCTTCGTGCTGCGCCTGTTTTGGGACCGGCTGGCCGAATCCAAGCTGATCTGCCCGGCGGCCCGGTTGCGGTCCTTCCTGAAGTCGGATCAGCCGCTGTCCAGGGCGGGCGCGGCAATGTTGCTGTGCCGCCAAGACCAGGATCCGGACGCCGACCCGGCGCTGACGGAGCTGGCCAAGGATCCGGCGGTGGCGGTGCAGGTGGCCCTGGCCGAGGCGGCTGGGGCGCGCCCGGACGGTGGCGCGGCCTTGCTGAAGGCCCTTGCCGCCGATGCCCATGCCTCGGTGCGCTGCGCGACGGCGGAAGCGCTGGCGGCCCCTGGGCGGCTGGGCTACCACCTGGCCTTGAGCGCGGACGCCGACAGCGAAGCGCGCCGCCTGGCCTGCCTGCGGCTGCGGGACTACCCGCTGGCGTCCGTGGCCGAGGCCCTGCTGGCGCGGTTTGGCGACCCCGACGAGGCGGTGCGCATCGCCGCCGAGGATTCGCTGATCGCCCTGAAGCCGGAGGCGCCTGTCACCGATCGCCTGATGGCCGACTATCTTGACCAGCCGGCGACCCGTGCCGCCGCGGCCCGGGTGCTGGGTGCGCTGGGTGTGACCGGGGCGGCGGTGCGCTTGCGCGAGGTCTTGCCGGAGGGCGGTGACCATGAGCTGATCCGCCGTCTCGTCATGGCCCTGGGGGAACTTGACGACAAGGACGCCGGGCCGGTCGTCTGCGCCCAGAAGGCGCATCCCCGTCCCGAGGTTCGCCGGGCGGTCGCCTGGACGCTTGGGCGGCTGGCGCGGCCGGACACGTTTCCTGTGCTCGAGGAGCTGGCCCAGGACCAGGCCCCGATGGTCTATGACGAGGCCTTGACCAGCATGGGGCGGATCGGCGATCCCTGCTTTGCCGAGACCTTGGCGCGCAACCTTGTGGACGTCTCGGAGCGTACCGGCCGTCCCCAGCGCCGGGCGACGGCGGCCTGGGCCCTGGCCCGCGGACAGGCCATGCCTGGGGAGAATGTCCTGCGCCAGTTCGAGCGGCTGTGCCTGACCCGCTGCATCCCGGTGATGGGCATGAGCGAGTTCGATGCCGACCATGTCCGGGCCGCCTGTGCCTTCGCCTTCGTCGAACTGGCGAAGCGCGACGCCGCCCTGAAGGCCCGCGCCGAGCGCATCATCGCCCAGATGGCCGACCCTAACCAGGATCCCCAGAAGCCGATCAGCGGACTCGCCCTCCAGGTCTTCTCGCGGCAAGCCCTGGACTATTTGGCCGGACGGGAATCCCAGGCCGAGCCGGTGCCCGTTCGGGAAGTGGTTCGCACGGTCATGCCGGTCAACATCCGCCCATAGGCGACCCATGGCGCGAACCCGGATGATTCATGTTTGTCCTCGATGATTGCCCAGGCGGAACACATTCGAGGACGAGGGCGAGGACGAGGACGAGGACGACAAGCGCATACGGCGAATGGGAGCGTCAAGGAGAGCACGATGACGGAACTGATTGTCGCTTTGGATGTTGACGACCTGGCCACGGCCCGCGCCCTGGTGAAGGCTGGCGGCGGTTCGATCGGCTGGTACAAGGTCGGCAGCCATCTTTTCACCCGTTCCGGGCCGGAGGCGGTGCGGCTGCTCAAGGAGGCCGGCAAGAAGGTTTTCCTGGACCTGAAGTTCCACGACATTCCCAACACGGTGGCGGGGGCGGTCGCGGGGGCGGTGGAACTGGGCGTGGACATGGTCAACGTGCATGCCTCCGGCGGGTCGGCGATGATGCGTGCG
>CAZBDL010000031.1:0-15095 GCA_964490525.1 uncultured Victivallales bacterium
CCCCTGATCACTGATCACTGATCACTGATTTTCGGGCGTGGCGAAAAAAATCCGAAAAAAGTTGTCCGCCCCCCTTGCGCAAGGACTGGGGATTTGGTACAATTAGGGCTGGAACGGAAGGAAACAACAACCGCAAGGAAAGAGAAGGAGGAAAGCCGTGAAGAAGAATCGTGGCTTCACCCTGATCGAGCTCCTGGTGGTGATCGCGATCATCGCGATTCTCGCCGGGATGCTGCTCCCCGCCCTGAGTCTCGCCCGTGAGAAGGCCCGCCGCATCAGCTGCGCCAGCAACCTGAAGCAGCTGGGTCTCGCCCTGCGCATGTATTCCAGCGACTGGAACGAGCGCTTCCCGACCGACAGCGGCGCGACCGGCCTTGAGCTGCTCCGCTCGCAGGGATACCTCGAGAACGCCAAGATGTACACCTGCCCGAGCACGACCACCGTGCAGATGGGTGATGGACTCGTTCTCGTCGCCGCCAACGTCGACTACCAGTATGCCGGCGGCATGACCGAGGCCTCCCCGGTGGACAGCGGTGTCATGCGCGACAGCAACACCAACCACTCCAAGTACGGCAACATCCTGTTCATCGACGGTCACGTCTCCGGATATGCCGGCGTGAGCTGGGCCAACAATGACCTTAACGGCGGGCTTTAACTGATCCCGTCGCAAGTGGTCTTGCAAAAGGGAGGAGCTTCGGCTCCTCCCTTTTTTGTGCCTCAATTTGAGGATGTGGCCGGTAGCGTCCCGCTACCGGTTCTGGAGTTCCGCACAAGCATGCCGACTTCGCCGAAACCGGCACGGCCCGCGACGGCGCCCGGCCCCCATCCTGCCGCCACCCCGAGGCGCTTTCGGCGAAAGCGCCATACGCATGACGCCCCGACGGGGCTGCGTGGTATGCCGGCTTCGCCGAAACCGGCACGGCCCGCGACGGCGCCCGGCCCCCATCCTGCCGCCACCCCGAGGCGCTTTCGGCGAAAGCGCCATACGCATGACGCCCCGACGGGGCTGCGTGGTATGCCGGCTTCGCCGAAACCGGCACGGCCCGCGACGGCGCCCGGCCCCCATCCTGCCGCCACCCCGAGGCGCTTTCGGCGAAAGCGCCATGGCGTGCTCCACTTGACGAATCCTTGAGGCCAAGGCAAGGTACGGGCATGGAATCACGCATGGATGTCCCGTCCCTTCGGCACCCGCCGCCAGCCACCCCTTGGCCGACCGTGGCTGTTTGGGGCTGGCTGCTGATGTTGCTCGTGGCGATTCCGCTTCAGGCGATTTTGCCGTCCAGCCCCTATCCGCCCTTCGTCCTTTTCCCCCCGCATGTCCTGGCCTTGGCGGGGGTGGGCCTGGCGTTGCTGACGGTTCCCCTGCCGCAATTCCTCACCCGTCCGGAGCGTTGGCTGCTGGCCTGTGCCGGATTCCTGCTCTTGATCAACCTCTGGCATTTCCTGCGTGACGGCACCCAGCGCTTCGAGCATCTTGCCTTCGGCCTGATTTGGGTGGGGATTCCGGCGGCCGCCTGGTTGTTCGGGCGGACGCTGACCCGGGTCCTGCCGACGTTCATGGCCTTGACCTGGGGGCTCAACCTGATCCGCTGCCTCGGGCAATGGGCCCACGGGCTGGAAGTGACCGGACTTCCGGGGAACCGCAACTGGCATGCCGCCTTCCTGTTGGCGGCGACGCCGGTGGCCTGGATCTTCCTGCAGGAGCGCCTGCGACATCATCGGCGGCTTCGGCTGGCTTGCCTGGGGGCGATGGCGATGACCACCGGATGGCTGATCATTGCCGCGGAGTCCCGGGCGGCCTGGCTGACCATCGCACTGCTGGTCCCGCTCGCGCTGTGGCGGGAACACCCAGCCCGACGACGTCAGCTGCTGGGCGCCTTGGCGGTGGCGTTGCTGCCCTTGGGCATTTTCCTCCTCGTCCGGGGAAACCGACTGGCGGATGCCGTTGCCGAGGATGTCCGCCTTCCCATCTGGGCCTCGACCCTGAGGATCATCGAAAAGCATCCTTGGATCGGCGTCTCGCATGCCCGCTTCGAATCTGCCCTGTGTGACGTCAAGCTGCCCGCCTATTTCCTGCGGGCGAACGCGGCCCAACGCACCGACCATCCCCACCAGCAGATGCTCTACATGGCCGCCGCGGTGGGTCTGCCGGGCCTGCTGGCCTGGGGATATCTCTGGCTGTATCCGCTGTTCCTGTTCCTGCGTCGGCGCCACCCCTGGCCCCGGCTGCACCGGCATGTCGCCTGGGGACTGCTGGCCTTGGTCATGGCCTCCTGCCTCGACCTCGCCCTCTACGAATTGCCCACGGTCGCCATCGCGGGCCTCTACCTGGGCGCGCTCTGGACACGGATCGGACGGGACCATCGCCCCCCCGCGTCCAATCCCGCTACGGATCCCGTCCGCCTCGACCTGCCACCTCCCGTTGGCAGGCCGTGGCTCCGCCGCCTGGCCGGGCTCCTCATCCTTGGCATCTGCCTGCATGAATCGGCGACGGCGATCCGCCATAGCCGCTGGTCGGTCCAGGCGACCCTGCACCAGGACGGCAACCGCATGTCGGCGGCGGTCAACGCCTACCGGCGCGCCATGGCCATCCGGCCGCATCCCGAGGACATCTACCATTGCGCCTGGCTGATCTTCCGGCACTTCGACGATCCCGCCCAGGCCCTGGACTGCATCCGCCGCCTGGACGACACGCCCTATCCGAACTTCGTCTACAGCCACCGCCTGCGAAGCATCTGCCTGGAGCGGATGGGCAGGCTGCCGGAGGCGCTTGACCATGCACGCATCGACACCATCCACTATCCCCTGTCGATCCAGGGCCTGCATCGTCGCTTGAGCCTGGAGAACAAGCTGGGGATGACGACGGCGGCGGCGGCGACCGCCGCCCGCCTGGACTGGGCCTTGCGCATGAAGGGGCTGACCCCCGCCGACCTGCCGGCCATCCTCAGGAACCCGGACTTCGACCTTAACTTCCATCTATATCTGGCCCAACGGGATGCGAACCTGGACCGGTCCGCCACCCCGACGGTGCCGACCGCCCCATGACCGCCCACCTCCAGGCCATGGGAACGGCGTGGTCGGCCGCGGCGGCGGTCCTGGGCTTCTGGCTCACCGCCTGGCTGATCGGGGGCCTGCCGGGCGGCGGCACACCCGCGGAGGAGACGGCGGACGAACCCGGCGCGCCGTCCAGCAATTCCCGCCCCGCCTGCGGCAACGCCTTCCTGCGGCTCCTGCTGGGGGCGAACCTGCTCTCCCTGGCGACCCTGCTGATCGGCCTCGCGGGACTGATCGACACCGCCATGGCCCGGGGCATGCTGCTGGCTGGTGGCCTCGGCGGCTTGGCCATGCTGACACGGCATCTGACGGCGGCACGCCTGCGAATGGCCATTTCATGGCCATGGATCTGGACCCTTCCCGTCGCCCTGCTGTTGCTGGGGCCCGCCCTGTGCCTGCCGATCGGCTGGGACGAGCAGGTCTACCAGATCGCCGTCCCCTGGCGCTGGCTGAGGGACGGCTTTCCCGCCTGCCATTCCGACCTCCCCTATGCCGCCTTTCCGGGGGCCGGCACCATGCCGGTGTGGCTGACCCTCGCCGCGGGCGGCATCGTCGCCCCGCGCCTGCTGATCTGGACGCAATGGGGGCTGCTGTGCCTGGGCCTCGGCCGCCTGCTCCGACAGGATGCCGACGCATCCCCCTCGCCCTGGCGGGCCTCCCTCCTGACGGCGGTCTTCGTCCTGAGCCCGACCGTCCTGATGGTCGCCAGCGAAGCCTACATGGAACTGTTCATCCTGCTCAACGGCGTCGGCTTCCTGCTGGCGAGCCGAAACGCGGCCCGGCATTCCGCCTGGGCACCGGGGATCTGTGCGGGGGCGATCCTCGCCACCAAGCTGACCGGGGCGCTGCTGCTGCCGGCCTTGGCCCTGGCCCTATGGCGCTGCCGCCGGCCCGATCCCGGCACCGCCGCCAGCCTGGCATGCCTCACCCCCCAGGACTGCCGCGCCAGCCATGCCGACACGCCCTTTCGCGCCGTCCTCATTGGCCTGCTGACCACCCTGGCCTTCGCTTTGCCCTTCTATCTCCGGCCATGGCTGTTGACGGGCAATCCTTGCCATCCCTTCTTCGCCGGATGGTTCGGGGCGGATCCGGGCGAACTGGCGAGCAGCGCCTACCATCATGCGGTCGGCGGCGTCAAGTTCGGGGTCGAGGGCGTGGCCGGCCTGCCCTGGAACCCCGTCCTCATCGCCTGGTCCGGACGGGTCTTCGACGGCCATTTCGGGCTGGCCTACCTGGGCATCCTGGTCCTGGCCGCCTTCGCCGCCTGGCGCATCCCGCGTGCCCGCACCTTCCTGGCCATGGCCGGCATCGCTTATCTGGGCTGGTGCCTGAGCGCCCGCCAGGCCCGCTTCCTGCTGCCGGCGTTCCTCTTCCTGCTGCCGGCCGCCGCCCTCGGCCTGGCCGCACTGTCCAGGAAAGGCCAAGGCGCCGCGATGGCCATCCTCGCCGTCCTGACCCTGCTTGGCGTGCCCCGGCCATGGCGGAACCACTGCCGAATCTCCTGGCGCGCCGCCTGCGGACGCATCCCCCAGGTCGACCTGCTCTACACCGCCACCGGCCCCGGCTACCTGCCGATTCTGGAGACGATCCGGCAACGCACGCCACCGGACGCCACGGTCATGCTCCTCTTCGAGCACCGCACCCTCTACGTGCCACGCCGCACGGTGATCGCCACGCCCTTCTTCCAGGGGCGGCTGCTCACGCCGCCGGAGACCGTCGCCACCCCCGCCGAACTCCTCGCGGCCATCCACGCCAGCGGCGCGACCCACGTCCTCCTCGGCCTCGCCAACCAGGATCCCGACCGCCTCCCCGAATACCTCGACCGGTGCCTGCCCCTTGCCACAGGCATCGCCCGGCTCGCCGACGACAACGTGCTGCTGCCCATCGGCCAGAGCGACGGATTCATCCTCTACGCCGTGGCGGCGGGCGCCCGAAGCCGGCGCTGATCCCCCGGAATGGCCTCGGCGTCGGCGACGGGGGTGGATGCGGGCCTCAGGTCGACGATCCGCACGGCGTGGGCGGGACAGACCTGGCGGCAGGTGTCGCAACGAGTGCATATGGCGGGGTCGATCCAATGCCGCCGATAAGGGCGGGCGGCGATCGCCCGTTCGCCGCAGTTCTGGGCGCAGCGGGTACAGCCGATGCAGTCCTCGGTGATCTCGTAGCGGATGAGGGCCTTGCAGGCATGGGCCGGGCAACGGCCATCCAGGTGCGCCTCGTATTCGGCGCGGAAGTGGCGCAGCGTGGAGAGCACCGGATTGGGGGCGGTGCGCCCCAGGCCACAGAGGCTGTTGGCGCGGACGACCTCGGCCAGCGCCGTCAGCTCGTCGAGATCGCCGGGGCGTCCCTGGCCGGCGCAGAGGCGCTCGAGGATCTCGAGCATCCGCCGGGTACCGATGCGGCAGGGCGGGCATTTGCCGCAGGACTCGCGCTGGGTGAAGGCCAGGAAGTAGCGTGCCACCTCGACCATGCAGTCGGTGTCGTCCAGCACCACCAGGCCGCCGGAGCCCATCATCGCGCCGTGGCCGGTCAAGGCTTCGTAGTCGACGGGGGTGTCGGCGAGCGCCGCCGGGATGCAGCCTCCGGACGGCCCCCCGACCTGCACCGCCTTGAGCGTCCGCCCCGCAGGAACGCCGCCGCCGATCGCCGCGACGATGGTGCGCAAGGGCATGCCCATGGGCACCTCGACCAGGCCGCCGCGGCGGACCTTTCCGGCCAAGGCAAATGCCTTGGTGCCATGGCTTTGAGACGTACCAACGGCGGCAAAGGCGGCCGCCCCGTGACGCAGGATCCAGGGCACGAGGGCGAGCGTCTCGACATTGTTCACCAAGGTCGGGCATCCCCGCAGGCCGGATTCAGCGGGCCAGGGCGGGCGGAAGCGCGGCATGCCCCGGCGTCCCTCGACCGCCGCGATCAGCGCGGTCTCCTCGCCGCAGACGAAGGCCCCGGCCCCGGGCGACACCGACAGCTCCAGGCTCTGGCCGGGGCCGAGGGCATCCGGCCCGAGGATGCCGCGTTCACGGCAGATGGCCAGGGCCGCCTCCAGGCGCCGGACCGCCAGCGGATACTCGGCGCGGACATAGAACACCCCTTCCGCCGCGCCCACGGCGTAGGCCGCGATGGCCATGCCCTCGATCACCCGGAAAGGGAAGGATTCGAGGATCATGCGATCCATGAAGGCGCCGGGGTCGCCCTCGTCGCCATTGGCGATGACGAACTTCCGGGCTCCCGCCGCCTGGCGCACCGCCTGCCATTTCCGTCCGGTCGGAAACCCTGCCCCGCCCCTGCCCCGCAGGCCGGCACTCGCGACCATCTCCACCACGGCCTCGGGGGTCATCTCCGCCACCGCCCGGCGCAGCGCCAGGAAGCCGCCCGCCGCGACCTGACCATCCAGGTCGAGCGGGTCCGTCTCCCCGGCGCCAGCCATCGCCCAACGGAGTTGCGGCGAGAGGTAGTCGGCGGCCTCGCCCGTGCGCACATCCACGGCGTAGCGCGTCAGCGGTTCGTCGGCCTGGGCGTCCCACAGGCGCTCCAGCAGGGTGGTGGCGGCCGCCTGCAGCCGTCCGCCCAGGCCGGACGGACGGAAGTGGCGCAGGAGCAGCGTCCGGGCGTTTTCCGGGGCGATGCGGCCATAGCGGAAATGGCGTCCGTCCGCGAGCCGCACGTCGACCATGGGTGCCTCGAAGGAGATGCCGCTGCAGCCGACCTGGCGGATCCGCACCGCCAGCCGGTAGCGCACGGCCTCCTCGCGCAGGGCCCGCCACAGGGCATCGGCCCCGGCCGCGCCGCAGCTCGAGCAGCGGCACAGGGCGACCTCGCCCGCGACGGCGCTATCCGCTGGGCCGGCGACATCATCGGCAACCGCCTGCCCGGCAAGGAAATCCCGCAAGACGCGGGGCACTGTGCGCGGCCCGACGAAGCCGTAGACGACATCATCGACCTGGACCGCCGGGGCGAGCATGCAGCAGCCGAGGCAGGCAACCTTCTCGACGGTGAAGAGGTGATCCGCGTCGGTGTCCGCGTCGCCGGCAATGCCCAGCCGGCGCCGGAAGGCCTCGTACACGGACTCGGCCCCCTTCACGTGGCAGGCCGTGCCGATGCACACCTTGATGCGATGGCGTCCGGCGGGACGGTCGCGAAACTGGGCATAGAAGCTCGCCACTCCGGCGACGTCGGCGAGGGGCACGCCGGTGACGGCCGCGACCCGGCGCAAGGCGGCCTCGGGAAGGTAATGGCAAGCCTCCTGCACCGCCTGGAGCAGGGGAATCAGCCGCTCCGGCGTCCGCCCGACCTCGGCGGCCAGCCGGTCGACCACGTCAACAATGGGTTCCGGGGCATTGTCGTGCATCACAGCCCTTGCGAAAAGCCATCCGCCAACTTCCTCAAAATGCCTTTCGCAAGACCTTCGTGTATTTCGTTATGCCGCGGAATCGGTTGCGCCATCTTTGTTCTCGGGTTCTGGTACCAGTCATGATTCCCGCCATGCCGGATCATGACACATCGCATCTCCGCCAGCCTTTTCAACAGGTCGCGGCGCTTCATGCCAGTGCCAGCTCATCTTCCCGACGCGCACAGGGAATGCGCCCCGAACTCAGGTCAAGGTATATCTCCTTGAGGTTTTCCTTGAGTTCCTCAAGGGTCGCTCCCTGAGTCAGGTAGTCGGGGAATTCCTCGACATATCCAAGCCAAAAGGCCTCATCGTGCCAGTAGATGAATTTGACTGCCTCGGACATGATTGTCCTCCTGGGAATCCCCATGGCCCCCGGATGGGTTTGAAATGACATGCGAACGCTCAACGCTGGACACTCCCCACGGGCTCTCAATGAAATCATTCCCCCTTGAACGTTGGACATTGAGTGCTTTGGCCGACGTCAAGACTGTTACAAGACAATTATAACATATGGAACGCAAGGGAAAAAGTCAAGGTTCGCCCGGGGCATTCCCGGTGCCCTCCCGGGCCATCTTGAGCAGGCACGGGCAGGGGGTCTTGGCGTCGCCTGCCGCAGCGGGGGCAGCGGGCTCGCCGATGGCGAAGAGGTGGGTGAAGCCGCGCAGGTAGAGGCGACCGTCGGCGATGGCCGGGCTGCACACCGAGCGTTCGCCGAGGGCCGGGGCGGCGATCTCGCGAAATTCGCGCTCGGCGGCGAAGATGCGGGTGACGCCGTTCATGTCCACCAGGTGGATGCGGTCGCCGACCAGGGTGGCGGAGCCCCAGAATCCGGCATCGAACTCTTTGCGCCAGAGCAATTTGCCGTCCTGCTGGTCGAGGCAGACGACCGGGCCGTGGCTGGCGGCAAGGATGACCAGGTCGCCGGTGGCCAGGGGGCTGGAGACGTCGGGAATCTCCTCGCGGGTGGTCCAGCGGGTGGCCTGGCGAAGGACGTCGAAGGCCTGGATGTCGCCGTAGTCGTCGTGGATGACAAGGGTGGTGTCGGCCCAGCCGGGGCAGAGCGCCATCTCGCCGGCGTAGGAGGGGGTGGACCACAGCTCGCGCCCGGTGGCGGGTTCGTAGGCGACGGTGCGCGGAGGCGCGTGCAGGACAAGCTGGATGGCACCGTCGACCGGCATCAGCACGGGCGTCGACCACGACGTCTGGACCTCGCGTGCCACCCGCCAGCGGCGCTGTCCGGTGCGCACGTCGAAGGCAATCAAATCACCGCCCTGAGCATTGTCGTACTGGACGAAGAGCAGGCCGCCGTGCAGGCGCAGCGAGGAGGCGAAGCCGTAGGGATTGTCCGGGCGGGCGAGGTTGACCTGCCAGCGGCGCCGTCCGCTCGCCACGTCGACACAGATCAGTTCGCCGGTGGCGAAGATCGCCAACAGGTGGCGACCGTCGGTGACCGGGGTCGGCGCGGCGTAGCCGGTGTCGTCGGTCACGGCGGGAAGCTCGCCCGCGCCATCGGTGGGGCAGCGCCAAGCCAAGGTGCCGCTGGCCACCTCGAAGGCATAGGCCTCGCGGAGGTCGCGGTCGCCGCCAGTGACGAAGACCCGGTCTCCCCAGACGACCGGCGAGCTGAATCCCGGGCGCGGCACGGCCACCTTCCAGAGGATGTTCCGTCCGGAGGGCCCGTCCCAGTCGGTCGGGGCGCTGGCCCCGGCCGGCGCGATGCCGTTGCCATCCGGCCCCCGGAAGGCGGGCCAATGGCAGCGCCAGGCAACGAGGTCCGGCGGCGGCATGGCCTCGTCATGCAGCGTCTCGTTGAGGGCGCAGGTCCAATCCTCATCCGCGCCGGGGGCGATCTGCGCCAGGCGTTGGGCAACCGACTCCGGATCATATCCTTGCGCAGCCCACCAGCCACTGGCCAAGGCCAGTCCGACCCAGATCGCCGCCAGGACGAGGATCAGGCGGCGTGCCGCTCCCGCCACGGCCCAGGCGGCCTCGCCTTCCCCGGGGCAGCCCGGCAAGGCCGGCATGTCCGGACGCAGCAGCCGCATACCCTGCAGGGTGACGAGCAGCAAGCCGACCCCGGCCGCCAGCAGCATCGTGCCGACGCGGGCCAGGTCATGGGCGCCGAAGAAGGCCTGCCGCGCCAACAGGTCGAGGTCGCGGACTTGCTGGCGCAACCCCTCGTCGCCGGGATGCTCCGCCAATTGCGCCAGCAGGGCCTTCAAGGCCGGGGAATCGGTCGGCTCGGCCCGCAGCAACCGCGCATAGTTGACCAGCAGCAGGGTGGCCGTCACCACGACAAACGCCGCCAAGGCCGAGGCCATACCACGCAGGGCTCCATGGAGGGCGCGCAGCCAGGCCGGTTGGTCGGGCGGGGGCGTGGTCATCGGATTGGTCATGCCGCATCCTCCCGGGCCGGGGGTGGCGGGGGCGGGGTTCCGGGCCTGACGGCGGACCTGCTCCCGGGGACAGTACTGGAAGCACCGTCCGCAGGCCAGGCAGGCCCCGCGGTCGGGCTCGAAGTCGCGGCGCCGTGGCCGAACGGCCAAGCCGATCAGCTTGAGAGCGACCACCAGCCCGAAGGCCATGCCCGCCAACGCCCCCCCGCGGCGATAGCGGCTAAGTTGCCGGGCGGCATCGTCATGCAGGGTTGCCGACGGCTCATCGGAGGCGCGGAACGCTGCGCTCGCCAGGCTTTGCGACCCTCGCAATCCGGCATCCTCCGCCCACACCGAGGCCGCCAGGCGAAAGCGCGGATCCAGCCTTGACAAGCCGCCGCCGCCGGAATATCCCGCCACGCCGCCCAGGGCCAGGAGCGCCGGCAGCAGCGCCAGCAGCCAGGCGAGGCGCCGGACACCGCCACGCCGCGGCTCGGGAAACGGCTCCGGATCCGGCCCGCGGATCGCCCCGAACGGGCAGGCGTCGCGGCACAGGCGGCATTGCACGCAGTCGTCCGGGGTGATCGTCACCCGACGCCACGACAGCCGGGCGCACCAGCGCAGCAGCACGCCATAGGGACAGAGAAACCGGCAGTAGGGTCGCGCCACCACCGTGCCGAGCAGCAGCAGCCCGACGCCGATGGCCAGCATGGCCGACGGCCCGGCAAGCCGGAAGAGGCCGACGAAGGGATCCCAACGGCAAATCAGATAGCCACCGCCGACGGCGGCAACCAAGACCGCGGCCAGCAGATAGGATACGGCCAGCAGGCCGAGGGCATGCTCCAGCCAGGATGGGATCCGCAGCGGCCGGATCACCGCCAGGTCCTGGATCGCGCCCAGCGGGCAGACCGCGCCGCAGAAGACCCGTCCCCACAGCAGCGCCGCCAGCAGCGGCAGCAGGAAGAACGCCAGGATCGGCAGCGACACCGCCATGCCCGCGCCGAAGGCCGCCTCAACGACGTTCTGCACCGCGCCGACGCTGCACACGCATCCCCGCTTCCAGAAGCCGAACCAGGCGAGCGCCGCCAGCATCAACAGGAAGACTGCGCCGCGCCGCCGCACCCGAAGCGCCAGCCAGGCCGCCAGGCCCAGCGCCAAGGCCAGCGCCAGCACGTCGAGATGCTCCATGAACCAGGCCCGCGGCAACGGATGCGACTCCGCCGGATAGGCATAGCCCGATTCGAACTCCGGCTGCGGGAAGCGATCCGATGCGCCCTGGACCGCGCCGGCAACGCCCCATGCCAGGGCCGCCATGACCAGCATCAGGATGCCCCGCCGCCCCGCCCGGAAGATGCGGCCGGGACCTCGTCCATCTGTTCCGGCCAGGCCCACCGGCGGCTCCTATTCAAGGGGACGGATGTAGCGCTCCTCGAGCTGGTCCAGCTCATGGCGCCAGTTGGCGAAGCGCAGCTTGCGCGCATGGATGCACTCGGCCTCCATCAGCTCGCACAAGCCTCCGGGGCGCGACCCGCCACAGGCCCCGTTCGGCAAGCCCTTGGGACAGGTCTCCGGGCAGACGAACTGCATCAGGGGCAGGCGGCACCAGGCGCAGCGCCGACATCCGGCCAGCAGCTTCTTGGTGAGCAGGTGCTCGTTGGCGGCGTGGCGGTGCGCCTCGGCCAGGAAGCGTCGCGCCAGGCCATGGCGCAGCCTTTCCATGGCCGAGCCCGGGGGAATGCGGCACGGCGCCAGCTCGGGATGGTCGACATCGACCGCCTGCCCGAGCAGATCCTTGAACAGGTAGAAGCGGTGCGGATACGGGGCGAACTCGGTGCGCGCATAATGCTGGCGGCAGGCATCGCGCCAGGCGGGATAGTCGGTGAACGTCCTCAGCGCTTCGGCGATCTTGGCGCAGGCCGTGGCCACATGCTCCGGGCGGTCCAGCCCCGCCAGCACGACCCCGCTGTAGCCGAGCAGCCGACATCCCGCCACCTGAAGCTGGATGCGCCGCCATTGCGCCGAGGCGAACTGCTGATACCCGTAGCGGGCCTCGTTCTCGAGGATCTTGCGGAAGTCGTCCGAGATCACCACGCCCGGCATGGCACCGGCGCAAATCTCCTCGACCCGGTCGGGGCTGAGCAGCAGAATGCGGGCCAAGGCCGGCGTGTGCAGGCCCCGGTGGTCGAGGTAGCGCCGCACCTCGTGGAGCTTGGCCATGTCCCATCCCGCCTGGGCAATGAAGTATCCCGCGCCCTGGTTCAGCTTCTTGATCAGCTTGTAGTATTGCAGCAGGGACTCGGTCGGCGTGTACTTGAAGGGATTGACCGTGGCCCCGGCATGCCACCCGCCCGCCTCGTCCGTGCGCAGGCGGTTGAGCAGGTGGACGCTGTCCGCAAACGGGATCCGCTCCCCGCGCGGGCGCTCCTGGCGCACCCCGTTGCCGCTGACCGCGACCAGGTTGCGGAAGCCTGCCGCCCGGCATCGCGCCAAGGTTTCGGCAACCTCCTTCGGCACCGTGTTCCGGCCGCTGACGAAGAGCAGGTGGCGGTTTTTCCCGGCGGCCGGCAGTTCGGAGGCGAAGTCGGCGACATGCCAGCTCTCCGGATGGAGCAGCCGGTCGGTGATCGCCAGCCCGGTCGGCAGATCGGCCAGGCTGCGCAGGTGGCCCGCCACCGCCCGCAAGTGCTCCACCCCCAAGGAAAAATCGGCCGACCGGGCAGGGGTATCGACCTCGATCAGCGCGGAAAATCGTCCCGCCTCGAGATTGTCGCGGAAGGGATTCCCCACCGTATCCGGGGCTTCGTCCAAGGGGAGGGTCTCGCGCATGGCCTCGCATCCTGTCGTTGTCGCCCCATACCATAGCCGGTCATGGCGAAAATGCCTCGGGGTGGCGGCAGGACGGATGCCGGGCGCCATCGCGAGCCGTGCCCGCTCCGGCGAAACGGGCATACCCCGGGGTGCCTACCCCGCTTGTCCGTTGGGTCGGCTTGGTCCGTTTGGTCCGTACTCCGGCCAGCCATTGAACCCCGACGGCGGCGGCGATATAGTCTCTGTTCACCCAACGTTTTTGTCCGCGCACGAGGAGATGGCCATGTGGCAGAAGCTGGTCGGGCTGGCCGTCGCCGGAGCCTGCGGATCGCTGCTCCGCTACGGGCTTGGTGGGCTTGTCCAACGCTTTCATGCCGGCACCTTTCCCTGGGGCACGCTCGCCGTCAACGTGCTCGGCTGCCTGCTCTTCGGCCTGGCCTGGTCGCTTCTGGAA
Organism: uncultured Victivallales bacterium; assembly: GCA_964490525.1. Taxonomy (GTDB): domain Bacteria; phylum Verrucomicrobiota; class Lentisphaeria; order Victivallales; family CAZBDL01; genus CAZBDL01. The sequence continues at coordinate 13,082 of CAZBDL010000031.1, forward strand.
TGGCGCCTGAGTCTGTCCCCCGAGGCCCGGACAGTCGTGCTGATCGGATTCCTCGGGGCCTTCACGACCTTCAGTACGTTCGTCTTCGAGAGCGACCGACTGCTGGGCGATGCGCAATGGGTGCTGGCCACGCTGAACGTCGTCGGCAGCCTCGCGCTGGGCCTGGGCGCCTACCGCCTGGGAACGCTGCTCGGACGGCTGCTCTGAGAGCATCGAACCTGGAACCCCACGACCGGCACGGAGGCGGAGATGGACCTTCCCCTGGAATCGGAATGCCTGCGCATCTACCTCGGCGAGGCCGACAAGCACGGATCGCGGCCGCTCTACGAGGTGATCGTCGAGGAGGCCCGGCGGCGCGGCATGGCGGGGGCCACCGTCCTGCGCGGCATCACGGGCTTCGGCCATGCCAGCCGCATCCACACGAGCAAGGTCCTGCGCCTCTCCGAGGACCTGCCGTTGGTCATCGAGATCGTCGACCGGCCTGAACGCATCGCCGATTTCCTGCCCGACCTGGACACGCTCGTCCCGGAAGGACTCGTCACCCTGGCGAAGGTGCAGGTTCGGGCCTACCGGTCTCGAGCATCAGGGTGACCGGGCCGTCGTTGTGGATCTCGACCTGCATCGCGGCACCGAACTGTCCGCAGGCGACGCGGATGTCGGCCTCGCGCAGCGCCGCCAGGAAGCGTTCGTAGAGGGGGATGGCATGCTCCGGGCGGGCCGCCTCGATGTAGCTCGGGCGGCGTCCCTTGCGGGCATCCCCGTAAAGGGTGAACTGGGAGATGACCAAGGCTGCCCCGCCCGTCTCGCGCAGGGAGCGGTTCATCTTGCCGTCGGCGTCGGCGAAGATGCGCAGGCCGGCGCACTTGTCGGCGAGGGCGTCGGCATCGGTCGCCGTGTCGCCGTGGGTGACGCCGAGGAGGATGACCAAGCCGGGGCCGATCGCCCCGACCGTCTCGCCGCCGACCGTCACGGCGGCGTGGCTCACCCTCTGCACCAGGGCACGCATGTCCGGTCACTTCCCGATCAGCTTGAGGAATTCGTTGCGGGTGGCGGCCTGGGCACGGAAGGAGCCGAGCATGGCGGAGGTGACCATCACCGAATTCTGCTTCTCGACGCCGCGCATGGTCATACACATGTGCTGGGCCTCCATGACGACGCCGACGCCCTCGGGGCCGATGTTGCCGAGGATGACCTCGGCGACCTGCTTGGTGAGGCGCTCCTGGATCTGCAGGCGGCGGGCGAAGCAGTCGACCAAGCGGGCGAGCTTGCTGACGCCGAAGACGCGGCCCTGGGGGATGTAGCCGATGTGGCACTTGCCGAAGAACGGCAGCATGTGGTGCTCGCAGAGGCTGTAGAACTCGATGTTCTTGACGATCACCATGTCGTTGCAGTCGACCGTGAAGATCGCGTCGTTGATGATCGCAGTGATGTCCTGGCGGTAGCCGCTGGTCAGGAACGTCAGGCTCTCCCGGACCCGCTGCGGCGTGTCGACGAGGCCTTCGCGCCGCGGGTCCTCGCCGATGGCCTCGATGATGGCGGCGATGTGCTCTTCCATGGCTTCCTCTCCCTGCCGGACGGGGCCGGCGATGGTTGCTGGATGGGGGTGGTCGCGGGGTCGCGCGGCGTGACGGCGGCGGCCGCCGTCGCCCGCAGCTGGCCGCAGGCCGCGCCGATCTCGGTGCCGACCTCGCGGCGGATGGTGACCGGCGCGCCGCGCTCGGAGACCATGGCGGCAAAGAGCCGGACCTTGTCCCGCGACGGCCGCGCAAAGGGCAGGCCGGGCACCTCGTTGTAGGGAATGAGATTGACCTTGGCGCGGCATTCGCGGGCGATCCGGGCGAGGGCGACGGCATGCTCGATCCGGTCGTTGACATCGGCCAGCAGCAGGTACTCGAAGGTGACGATCCGGCCGGTGCGCTCGCGATAGTCGCAGCAGGCCGCCAGCACCTCGTCGAGGGGCCGCCGGCACTTCTCCGGGATGAGCTGCGCGCGCAGCCCGTCGTCGGGCGCATGC
>CAZBDL010000032.1:0-8591 GCA_964490525.1 uncultured Victivallales bacterium
GGGGGCGCACAGCGCAGAGTTCGCGCCGGAGACGCCGCACCCGGTCATCGACCTGATGGCCGAGCAGAAGCAGGTCACGGCCAAGGGCGGGACGATGCGGCTCGGGGCCTGGCCCTGCCGAATCCGTCCGGACAGCCGGGCGGCGGCCGCCTACGGCGCGACCGACATTCGCGAGCGCCACCGCCACCGCTACGAGTTCAACTCGCGCTACCGGGCGGACTTCGAGAAGGCCGGGATGATCATCTCCGGAGCCTGCCCCGACGGCGACCTGGCGGAGATCGTCGAGATCCCCGGCCATCCCTGGTTCGTCGCCTGCCAGTTCCATCCGGAGTTCAAGTCCCGGCCCCTGGTCGCCCATCCCCTCTTCCGCGAGTTCGTCGCCGCGACCATGCCCCGCCAGGGGTGATCGCCAGGGCCGGGGTTCAGGATCGTCCTCGTCCTCGTCCTCGCCCTCGTCCTCGCCGAACGCGGGCCATGTGGGCTTCCGGCGGGGCGGAGGGAACGCGCTCAGTCCACGTGCCCCGGCGAGGCCACACGCACCCGGTTTCCCGAGCTTGCCTTTGGGCTGAAACGGCAATATTGTTAGCGATTCGGGAAATCGGCATAAACAGACGCACGATCAGGGGTTCCCCAACTTTGCGGAGTGGCGGCATGAATCACCGGCTGGCAAAATGGTTTTCGACCGACATCGGCATCGACCTGGGCACCGCCAACTGCCTGGTCTTTGTCCGTGACAAGGGCATCGTCCTCAACGAGCCTTCCGTCGTCGCCATCGCCGAGGGGACCAAGGAGATCCTGGCGGTCGGCAGCGAGGCCAAGCGCATGCTCGGGCGCACCCCAGGGAACATCAAGGCGGTGCGTCCGATGCGCGACGGCGTGATCGCCGACTTCGACATCACCGAGGACATGCTGCGCTTCTTCATCCAGAAGGCCCGCCAGTACGTGCCCAAGCGCCGCCGCTTCCTCGCCCCGCGCGTGCTCATCGCGGTGCCCTCGTGCATCACCGAGGTCGAGACGCGGGCCGTGAAGGACAGCGCCCAGCGCGCCGGGGCCGGCGAGATCTACCTGATCGAGGAGCCGATGGCGGCGGCGATCGGCGTCGGACTGCCGGTGGCCGAACCCTCCGGCAGCATGATCGTCGACATCGGCGGCGGCACCACCGAGGTCGCGGTCATCTCCTTCTCCGGCATCGTCGAGTCGCGCAGCGTGCGCGTCGGCGGCGACGAGATGGACGCGGCCATCAGCCAGCACATGAAGCGGATCTACAACCTGATGATCGGCGAGCGCACCTCGGAGGAGATCAAGATGCGCATCGGCAGCGCCTACCCCCAGAAGGAGGAGGCGATCATGGAGGTCAAGGGCCGCGACCTGATCTCCGGCCTGCCCAAGACCATCAAGGTCTCCGCCCAGGAGGCGCGCACCGCCCTCCAGGAGCCCATCACCAGCATCGTCGAGGCGGTCCGCTCCACCCTCGAGCGCTGCCCTCCGGAACTCGCCGCCGACCTCATCGACCGCGGCATCATGCTGGCCGGCGGCGGCGCCCTCCTGCGCGGCCTCGACCGCCTGATCTCCGAGGAGACCGGCCTGCCCGTGTTTGTCGCCGACAACCCCCTCCAGGCCGTCGCCAACGGCACCGGCATCGTCCTGCAGGAGATCGACAGCATGGCCCGCGCCATGGCCGCCAGCCAGGCCGGCACCACCGCCGGCACCGCCACCCGCTACCGGTAGGGCGGGGGCGCGGGGAGGAACACTCAACGCCCAACGTTCATCGCCCGCGCAGTGACGGGAAGCCTCCGCCGCAACCGCCTCTGACGGGCAAGTCCCAAATCAGAAATCTGAAGTTCCAGCCATCCGCCATCCCCTCCCCCGGTCATTCATGCTGCGACTGTCGGCGATCATCGGTTCATTGCTGCTCGCCGGGCTTTTCGGGCTCGCCCCGGTCGGCTGGGCGGACGGCCCGAGCCCGGGTTCGGAAGTCGACCGGGTCCTGGAGGCGGCACAGGCGGAGATCCAGTTCGCCGGGTTTGCCGCCACCCTAGCCGCGGGCTACGGGCACCATGCGGCGGCCTTGCCACCGTCGGCGGCCGAGGCCTTTCTTGGGCACGCCCGCGCCGCCCATGACCCGGACATCCTCTATCCGATCTTCCGGGCCGCCTTTGCCGAAGCCTTCGAGACGGCGCATGCGGATGCGGCTGTCGCCTGGCTCAAGAGTCCCGCCGGACAGCGCGCCAGCGCCGCCGAGATTTCCGCCCTCGGGCCCGATGCCGCCGCCGCCTTCCAGGCCTACCTGCCGACGCTGCTGGCGCTGCCGGAGGGACGCAAGGCCCTGGTCCGGGAATACCTCGCGGTGACCGGGGCGGAGGAGCATGCCGCGACCCTGGTGACGGTGCCGCTGCGGGTCTACTCCGCGGCCTTGCGCCAGGCGATTCCCGAAGTCGAGCGCAGCGCAGAGGCCGACGACGCGAAGCGCACTGCCGAGATGGAGCGGGACGCCCTCGCCCAGTACCTGTCGATGATGCCCGCCGCGACCGCCTTCACCTTCCGCGACCTCTCCGACGACGATCTCCGGGCCATGCTCGACTTCTACGGCTCACCGGCCGGAAAGACGCTGGTGCATGCCTCCTGGGCGGGCACAGGGGCCGCCTTGCGCGCCGCCGCCGCCGACCTCGGCAAGCGCGCCGCCGACCTCCTGCGCGAGTTCACCGCGCCACCGACAACGCCGGATTGAGCATGCCGATGGTCATCGCATCGCCCCCGGTCGCCTCGGCTACGGGGATGGCGGGCACCGTGGCCCGATGTAGGCGGTGGCGGCGACCACGTCGTCGAACCAGATTTTGTTCGTGCGCATGTGGTTCGGGCTGATATAACCGCCGATGGTGAGGTAGTCGATGCGGAGGGTCTCGACATCGCGAAGGCGGACATTGGTGAAGTCGGCGACCAGCGTGCCGTCCAGCCAGCAGGCGATCCGCCCGTCGCGGCGGCCGGGGGAATTGGCCTGGACCATTAGCTCGTAGCAGTGCCAGCGGCCCAGTGCGGGAAGGGCGTCCGGGCGCGGCACAAAGTGCTCGCCGAAGTCGCCGGGCAGGGAGGTGTTCGGAGAGATCAGGCCGCTCGGATAGAAGATGTCGCCATAGTCGCCGCGTTGCTCGGGGTGATAGATGTAGACGATCAGGTTGCCCGGCGACGGGGCAGCGCTGTAGACCGTGGATTCGTAGGCGACCAGGAACTTGTTGCGGCCATCGGCGCGCTTGCCGGGAGTTGAGCGTCCGCCGACATGATAATGGGCGGAGATCGTCCCCCCGTTGTGGAAGGAGCCGGCTCCCGTCACGTCCAGTCCCTCGTCGAACTTCTGGTAGTAGCGCAGGAACAGCACATCATGCTCCGGCGCAAGTCGTTTCATCAGACCATTCCCGACCGCGTCCGCCCGCTGCGGAAATGTCATCTCCAGGGCCTTCCTGCCGCTGTGCACGTCTTCGGGGGCGCTGGCGATGGCCAGCGTGTCGTCATGGAACACCATGTCCCAACGGCGACGGAGATCCTCGGGCCGGGAGGCATCCTCGAAGTCATGCGCAAAGACGACGGCGGGATTCTGCCCGATGCCGGCATCGCCCGGATGCCGGGCGGCAATGCCCGTCTCGCCTTCCGGCAAGGGGGCGGGGGCCTGCGCGCCCACGCCGCCGCCCGCCAGGATCAGCGCGCACAGCCCGAGCCAAACGAGATGGAGGCGGATCGGTTCCATGGCGGCGCTTTCTTTCTTGCCCGCGTCCTCATCCGGTCAACGGTGCGTTGGCGCGGCGGCGGCCACCGCCACGGCGAGGCCCGTTGCCGCCAGCAAGTTCCTGGTGGCGAAAGCAATCCACGAGGTGGTCGTTGACCATGCCGACCGCCTGCATGAGGGAATAGCAGATGCTGGGCCCCACGAAGTTGAAGCCCCGCCGCCGGAGATCCTTGCTCATCTGGCCCGAGACCTTTGTCTCCGCCGGAAGCTCGGCCATCGACGTCCAAGCGTTCTGCACAGGGACGCCGTCGACATAGCGCCAGAGGAAGGCATCGAGGGTGCCGCCTTCCTCCTGGATGGCCAGGACGCCCCGGGCATTCCGGATCGCCGCCTCGATCTTCAGCCGGTTCCGCACGATGCCGGGATCTTGGAGGAGACGGTCGATGTCCCACTGTCCGTACCGGGCGATGCGCCCGACATCGAAGCCGCCGAACGCCCTCCGGTAGTTCTCCCGCTTCCTCAGGATGGTGAGCCAGCTCAAACCGGCCTGGGCCCCCTCCAGGACGAGAAACTCGAAGAGCCGCGTGTCATCATGGACCGGCACTCCCCACTCGTCGTCGTGGTACGAGACGTACAGCGGATCGTCGCCGCACCATGCGCATCTCTGCTTCATGCTCGCCCCAGGCGTGAGGATCGGGATGGAGGTGGAATGCTGGACGGGATTTCCCCCCTACGGGCTGATCAGCTTCAGCATGGTTGAGGGGCTGGTGGCGTGGTCACGGGAGACGAGTACGTCGGCGCTCTTCACGAAGGTGTCATGGTCGTGATCCCAGGTGTTGTCCACCGCCACCGGTATCGTCAGGTTGACCTGGGAGCGCACCGCCAGCATGTCGGAGGCGTTGACGATGGCGTCGGTGGCGGTGTTGCCGCATTCGCCGATGGCATTGCCGAAGTAGAAGACGTACGGCACGACAACATTGAGGTTGGACGTCGACTTTGCCGTCACCTGCAGCCATGCCTGCCCGATGGCATTGTCGGCCCAGATCACGGTGATCCGATCGCTACCGTCCTGGCCAGCGCCGACGCGGACGGCGACCGCGCCCGGAGCGGGGGCGTCGGTCCAAGTTCCCGGGTCGTCGCTGTTGCCGACCTTGAAGATGAAGTCGGCCGCGGTCGGCGTTCCGACCAGATCGACAACGTCGAGCATGATGCCGTTGATTCCCTTGTCGAACGAAGTGTAGTTCAGGATGGTGGCCGTCTGCCCCGGCCGCAGCGCCACCTTGTCGGAAGCGATGGCCAGGTCGTCATCCCCGTTCGCGGCAGGATCGTCCCCGTCCCAGGAAGAGTTGTTGTAGAACACGTGGGTCGCCACCACGACCGCATTCACGACAAAGCTCGCGCTGATCGTATGCCCTTCCGCGACCACATTGGTGAACGTGTAGCCCGTGACCGCGCCGACCGAAACACCGTCCACCAAGACGTCGGCGACATGGTAGCCGTCGTCGGCCGTGATCGTGAACGCCTGGCTGGCACCATGGTTCACGGACACCGCCCCCGACGGATCGATCGCGCCGTTCGCCCCGGCCGAGGCCGTGATCGTGTACGTCGCCACACTGTACTGCGCCGTCACGGTCAGCGGGCCGGTGATGTTGTCGAACGCCACATCCCAGCCCGTGAACACCCAGCCGGTGTTACCGGAAACCGTTGGAGCCGTGGCTGCGGCACCATGCGCGATGACCTGGAACAGCGCCCCGCCGCCGGTGCGCGTGCCCTTGCCGGCAAGGTCGAAGGTCACCGAGTACGTCGCCACCTCGTACTGAGCCGTCACCGTCAACGGCCCGGTGATGTCGTCAAACACTACGTCCCAGCCGGTGAACACCCAGCCGGCATTGCTGGCAACCTCCGGTGCGATCGCGCCGGAACCATGCGCAACCGACTGGATCAGCGCCCCGCCGCCGGTACGCGTGCCTTTGCCGTCGAGGTCGAAGGTCACCGGATAACTGTTGATGGTCGCTGTGAAGTCGCAGTTTGCTATGCTAGAACCACTTACCGTAATGTTTCGGCTCGTCGGAGTGAAGGTGTGCCCGACAAGGCTCGGCGTGACGACATATGTGCCGTTCCAGATGCCGGTGAAGGTGTATGCACCCAGGGCTCCACTGGTCGCCGTCGCAACATCATCGCCGGCAAGCCGGAGTGTCGCGCCCGCCTGGGCATCGCCGCTGATGGTTCCGCCGATCGAATACGGCCCCTTGGCCAAATGGCAGGTGGCGATATAGGACGCCGATTGGCCCCCCGCCGTGGTGAATCCTCCACCCAGGTAGAGCCGCCCTTGTCCGTACGGCTGGAACGCATGGACCTCAGCGTTGGTTCCCGGCCCCAGGGAAAGCCACCATGCCCCGTCCCAACGGGCTATGCGGCTCCTTGGCGCACCGCCCGCAAGCGTGAAGAATCCCCCCGCATAGAGGTAGCCGAAGTTGTCGACATACAAGGCGGTGACCGCCGCGTTGGTTCCAGCGCCAAGCGCGCTCCAGGCCGTGCCGTTCCATTGGGCGATGCAGTTGGCCGAAATGCCGCCGGCCGTTGAGAACGAACCTCCTGCATACAGATTCCCAAAACCGTCGTCGGCCAAGGAATAAACGGCAAGATCGGCGATGCCGGAGCCGAGCGCGCTCCAGGTCGAACCGTCCCATTTCGCAATGTTGTTCGCAGAAACACCACCGGCCGTCGTGAAGGAACCCCCGACGTAAAGATCGCCGGAAGAGTCGATCGCAAGAGCATGGCCCGGCCCGTCAAGTCCTGTGCCAAGCGCACTCCAGGAAGAGCCGTTCCACATGGCAACATTGTTCACCGTGACGCCGCTCGCCGTCGTGAAGAATCCCGCAGCATACAGGTTTCCCGACGAATCGCAGGTCAATGCCTTCACCCCGCCACTAAGGCCGGTTCCGAGGGCGCTCCAGGCAGACCCGTTCCACATGGCAACGTAGTTCATCGTGACACCGCCGGCGGTCGTGAACAGCCCTCCGGCATAAACCTTGCCCGAAGAATCAGCGGCCAGGGCGCGAACTTCGTTGTTCATGCCCAATCCAACATCGCTCCAGGCCGTGCCATCCCATTGGGCAACATAGTTGGCGGATACACCGCCAGCCGTCGTGAACACCCCGCCAGCATAGAGAATCCCGCCGCTTTCCTCCAGGGCATACACGGCACCGTTCATCCCCGAACCCATCGTCCCCCAGTCGGCAACCCCCACCGGCAACAGATTTTGTGCGAAATTCGCCGTGATCTCCATGTCCGCCGTAACTCCGGTCACCGTCAGTGGATTCGCTTTCCCAAGATAGTCCCCCGACCATCCCAGGAAATGATAGCCGGAGCTCGCGACTGCCGTGACCGCCGTACAGTCCATCCCGTAGTCGACCGACTGCACCTTCGATCCACTGATCGTGCCGTTGGCTCCTTCCACAAATGTGACCGTATGAGGATCCAGTGCGAAATTCGCCGTCACCGAAAGGTTGGCCCGAACCACCGTGTCCGTTCTCGGGTTTTCGGTCGACGCATCGCTCCAGTCCACGAAGCGATAGGTCGGATCGGGAACGGCAGTGACCGCCGTGCCATTGCCGCCATGATTGACGACCTGCGGGCTGGTTCCGTCAATCGCCCCATGGGCACCAGCGCTGTACGTCAAGGTGTAACTCGGAATTGTGCCACTGGGATCGTAGGCCCCGATCGCTCGATCAAGTCCAGTGCTGGGTCTTGCCTCTCCCCGTTGATCCGTGGCGGGACACCCATTCCAATTCCCGCCCGCCGACTCCGGAATCGCCACCGCAGAGCTTGTCGGCGCAATCGCGCAGGTTTTGGTGGCTCCGCCGTTGTCGGTCAGAGGGCCGAGCAGGGGATCAAGGTCAATGATGTTCGCCCCCCCGGCATAGCCGCCCTGGACAACACAATATGAAAGCGTCGCGGCAGTGTCATTGAACTGATCCGGGGTATTCTCCCAGAAAAGGCTGTTCTTGACAGGAGGATGCGATTCCGCGTTGAACATTCCGCCGCCATCTCCATCTGCGGAGTTTTCCGTAAACGTGCAGTTCGTGAAGAGGGGAGACGAATAGTAATTGTAGACGCCGCCGCCGTTGGTGACGGCGGAATTTCCGCTGAATGTGCAGTTGACGATGCTCGGAGCTGCTGAATTGCTGTTGTAGATGCCGCCGCCGAAGCCGTACGTCGCGGAATTCTCGTCGAAGGTGCATCCGGTGATGGCCGGAGACGAGGCGGAGTTGAAGATGCCCCCGCCAAACTCGGCGGTGTTGTGGTTGAACGAGCAGTCGACGATGACCGGAGATGAGTTGGTGTTCTTGATCCCGCCGCCTTCCAGCCTTGCTGAATTCTCGCTGAACATGCAATGGCTCAAGGTTGGCAAGGATGAATTCGTGTTGTAAACCCCACCACCTTCTTCCTCGGCATAATTGGCGGTGAATGAGCAATTGGCAATCCAGGGGGAAGACGCGTCATTGTACATCCCCCCGCCATGCCAACGCGGCCCGTTGGCATGCCCATCCGATATCGTGAATCCATCAAGCACTGCGGTTCCGTCCAGGCCGGTGCCTGCCGGATGATACAAGACGTTGTAGCAGTTGTCCGTGTTCACGCCGACAGTCCCAATGTCGCCGGAGAGGATGACCGGGTTGACCGAGATGTCCCGCTGCGTCAACAAGATTTCCGTTCCGGCGAACCCGCCATAGACGGTGACTCCGTTCTTGAGGGAGAAATGCTTTTCCCGTTCGGCAGAACCGCCATTCGGCCACGTCGTCGGCGGGTATGTCCCGGTGGCCACCCAGACCTGTTCCCCGGAATCTGCCGCCTCGATTGCGGGTTGGAG
>CAZBDL010000032.1:8683-14981 GCA_964490525.1 uncultured Victivallales bacterium
GGAACTGCCGTCGCCAGTGCCAGTCGCACCCAATTTGACAAAAACAACATTGCCCGGCGGCTGAAACTCGAAGGCCCCGATGTCGCAGACCCCGTTGTAGATCCGCTCATAGCCCGTTCCACGCTGCTCCGTCGAAGGGAAGGCGGGCGGTGGTGGATCGGCAGGATAATCGTTGCATCCATGGTCGACCGCCACGCTGTCGCTTTGCAGCGCCATCGTCTGCGTCGGTCCGCCATTGTCCGCCAAGGCACCAAGATGGGGATCGATCGGACACGCATAGGTCCCGATATAGCTGCTGCTGGTCTGGGTGGGGGGAATCCCCGCCTGCAGCGTCGTGCCATCCCTGGCCCCAATGAGGTTGTTGGCAAGGTCGACAATCGGTCCGTTCACCAGTAAAATATCCACCCCCTGCGATGGATTGAGGATGTTTTCTATCGTGTTGCCGGCGACAATCGTGTTGCACAGGAAAATGGAAGAGGTCAGGCCCATCTTGAAAATGCCGCCACCGCTCCTTCCTGCCGCGCCTACCGTGCAGGTGTTTCCCGAGACCGTGCTGTTGAAAATGGCCAACTTGGATTCCGATGCACCGCCGTTGAAATAGATTCCGCCACCCAAGGAGGCGCCGGTTGCATCCGTGTTGGACGCCTCGTTGTTGGCAATCGTGCAGTTGATGATCTTCGAAAAATATGGCACCGGCGACACATGACGGACGCATACGCCTCCACCCCATCCATCGGCCTTGTTGCCGGAAACCGTCGAATCCTTCATGTAAAGTGTCGATTCAATGACGCTTATGCCCCCACCAAAGGTTGGGACATTGGGATCGATATAGGAAGAATCGTTGTCGACGATGGCGCAGCGCTCAATCGTCAACGTCGATCCGCCCCCACCGCAGTAGATGCCGCCACCGTACGGAACTGTCGTCGCATTGCCGTGTCGGACGGTAAGATCACGGACAGTCAAGGATATCGGCGCTCCCGTCGTCTTGATGACGCCTGGCCCGGTTGCCGTCTTCCTGGCGGCGTTCGCCTGGAGAATCGTCTGATCCGCACCCTTTCCGGCAATAATGATGGACTGGATGACATTGACCTGTTCCGTATGCACCGCGTCCATGATATTGATGGTGTCGCCTGCGGTCGAGTTGGTGATGGCATAGTTGATGGTCTGCCACGGGTCGGCTTCCGTGCCGCCCGGCAGGTCGTTGACCCCCGTGGATTGCGAGACATAGCGGTTGGTCGAGAAATTTGCCGTAATGCTCATGGCTGCAGTGACATTGGTGATCGTCAGTGGGTTGGTCGTGCCGACAAAATCACCTGTCCAGCCGGTGAAATAGCTGTCCGGGTTGGGAACCGCCGTGACCGCGGTGCAATTTGACCCATGCTGGACCGTTTGAACTTTCGCCCCGCTGATCGTGCCGTTCGCCCCTTCGACAAAGGTGACGATGTGCGCCAAGGCGAAATTCGCGGTGACGGTCATGCTCCGAGTCACGTCGGTGACGATCAGTTCCGTGCCGGTGCCAAGGACATTTCCCAGATCGTCGGTCCAGTTCACCAGGAGATACCCGCCATCGGGAATTGCCGTGACGGCCGTGCAGTCGCTCATGTATTCCACGGACTGCCCGCTGTTGCCGCCCTCCAGGGAACCGTTCTCTCCGGCAATGAAATCGACTTGGTACGAACAACACTCGTAGGCGCCAATGTCAATACCGCCTTCCGCGGGTCGCAAGACGCCGTCCAGGTCGGTCATCGGGGCACCCAGCAACGTCCCTTGGTTCATGGCCCCAGAACCACGCACCAGATGATAATCCGCTATCTTGTACGGGTCGCCCATGGATTTCGGATGATATCCCTGGACGACAACTTCCGTGGCCGTGTTGCTCACCACATACGCCTCGCCCCACAGGCTGACCATCCGCCCGGCCAGGGAGTTTGTCGTATAATCCGCATTCGTGTCGAAAAGGTTCGTCTGATCCAAGTCACTGTCATAGAACGTGTTTGACGTCAATGTCCCGCCCGTCCCCGACCCAGAATCCATGAAGAACAACGGATCGCCCTCGATGTTGCCCCGGGTCTTTTCGTCCACGAGTTTGTAGGCGATGGCCCCGCTCCAATCCCCTTGGATCACGATTTGCGTCGGGGTGTTGGAAAGGATCGGCACCAGGCTACGGTTGCCCGGCAGGTTCGGGTAGAACAGGCTTCCCGTGAGATTCACCAGGAAACTGGCATTCGCATCGGTCAGCGTCGTCTGGTCCAGGAAGGAGTCGTAGAAGCGGTCCGTCCATAGGCCGTCGGGCAGATAGCCGTTGATCTCGTTGACCCCGGCATAGCCGCCGGTGTCGAAGTCCAGGTACTCGTAAGGACGTGCCGACAGAAAAAAGCAATGATCCAAGAGCGGAGCCGACGTCACCCCTGTTTCCCGGATGACATAGCCGTCGTTCCCCGCAAAGATGCAGTTGATGAAGGCGGGAGAAGTCCGGGTGCCGAGATCAATGCATGCAGTGAACCCTCCGGAGATGACATTGTCGGCAATCGTGCAATTGATCATGGCCGTCGTGGCGATCATGTTGCTGCCCAACTTGATCGTGGAGGAAAAGTCGCCGCCCATCCGGTTGCCGCTCACCATGCAATTGGTCAGGATCAACCCCGTGGAATCACAGGTTTCGACCGCGCTGCCGGTCCCCCCATAGTTGCCGGAGACGACCGTTGCCTCCGCCTCCACCAGGGCACACCCATCCTGATAGATTCCGCCGCCATGGTCCGCCGAATTGGCCAAGAGCGAACAACGCGCCAGGGAGGGGGCCCCGCCCGATGCGCAACATCCTCCGCCAAAGAGGGCGGCATTGCCAAAGATCCGGCTGCTAAGGATGGCGGGCGAAGAATAATGGCTCCCAATGCCGCCACCCTGGTTGGCCCAGTTGGCGTACACCCGACAATTCTCCACCACACAGTCCGGCCCGGTTCCCTTGAAGACCACGCCCCCGCCGAAATCGGCCGGATTATAGGTGCCATCCGCATGTCCGCCAGTGACGAAGAAGCCGTCGAGCCGGGCATCGGAGACGCCATGGAATCCGACGACGTTGTAGGTGTTCTCGCTCCGGGTCATCTCGCCCTGCGCGAGATTCGCATTGTCATTCCCGAGCAGGTCGCCCGACAAGATGGTGGCGTTGTTTATCCAGTCGCGTTGGTCGAGCGCCGTCTCGGTTCCGGCGAAGCCGCCGTATACAGCCACGCCGGTGGCCATCTGAAACGAGATCGTGCGATCCGAGTCGGCGGTCGGCTTGTACGTTCCGGCCGCCACCCAGACCTCGTCACCGGAAGTGGCGGCGGCAAGGGCATCCTGCAGGTTGGGATAGGCATTCGCCCACGAGGAACCGTCGTCCAGCCCGTTGGCATCATGCTTGACATAGCGGGTCGCGGCTTGGACATGGGCCGCAACCAGGAACGCGACCGTGGCAAAAAGTGGTGCGATGAAACGGATGCCAGGTGGCTTGTTCATGACCAACCCCTCTCGTCGTCGGCAGCTACGAAATCGCGGAACCTTCGCACCTGACCGATGAAAGCGTCCCCTCCAGATGCCGAAGGCCAAATTCATGCGCACCACGAGAAACAAAAGCAACCCGTGATACTCTATTGTCAAACAACTGAATGTCAAGCAGGGAAGTGACAACCACAGCGTCGTCAAACCTGATCCGATTGGTGCGCAAGCGATGGGGGATCAACGCGCTCAACCCGAGCAGGGGGGGCCGGACCGCTTCCACGGCGGCGCTTTCGTTCTTGTCGGTGTCCTGGTCCAGCCGTTCGCGACGGCACGCGACCTGTTGACGCGATGATGTTCCCGGGATAGACTTGCGGCCATGACATGGCCGTTCGACATCGCCTTCTTCCGCCTCCGGCATCGCCGGGGATGGCTTGTCGCGTTGGCCTTGGCCGCGACCGCCGGGATCCTGCTTGGGCTCTTCCTGGCGCGTGACCGCGAGCCGATGCCCTTGCCGGCAGTGGGCAAGGTCGACCTTGCCACGCTCGATGCGACGGTCGACGAGTTGGTGGCCTGGCATCGCCTGCCGGAGGCCTTGGCACAGGTCCTGGCGGGACAGCGCCAGGTCGAGGCGGCGGACGACGATCCGGCACGCCTGGCCGCGCTCCTCCTGCGGGAGATGGAACTGCGCGCGGAAATCATGGATCTGCCCACAGCCGAGGCGGCGGGGCACCGCGCCGTGGCCATCCTCGCGGAACAGCTCGGCCCAAAACGCGCGGAGACGGCCCATGGCCTGCTGCGCCTGGCCCGCTTCCTGGCCGATCACGCCCACCGCTACCCGCAGGCCGTAGCAGCCTGGCGGCGCGCCATCGCCATCCTCGATCCGCTAGACGGCGACGAATGGCTGAAGGCCCGCCTGGGGCTGGTCGCCCTGCTGGGGCAGACGGCCGACCATGGCGCCGCCGAAGCCCTGCTGGGCGAGTCCCTGGCCATGGCGCAGGCCCGGCATGGCGCGGAGAGCATCGCCGTCGCCCACGTCCACCTGGCCCATGCCGAGTGGATCCGGACGGCGCTCGACATCGACACCGGCGTCCCGAATCCCGGCGATTACGAGGCCGAGGAGCATCTCGACAAGGCGTGGGCCATCCTGCATGCCCGGGCGCCCGCCGGCCATAGCCTGCGCCGCTCCTGCCTGCTGCGCCTGGCCCGCCTGGTCGACCACAACGACGGCAATCGGCGGGCCATGCTCGGCCGGCTCCTCGCAGAGTGGCGCGAGGTGCGAAATTCGCACGGCGTCGACAGCCTGGCGGCCATCCAGGCCGGCCTCGACTATCTCAACTTCCTGGACAACCGCGCCATTACCCAGGAGGTTGCCGCCCACCTCGTCGCCACCTGGCATCGCCTGCCCCCGGGACAACGCCTCGGCAGACGGGGCCGGGGCCTCGCCAAGGAGCTGGTCGGGCTCCTGCCCTCGCCCGAGGCTGGCACGCTGCTCTCCGCGCATCTGGCGGAACTGACCGCGCGGCATGGCGTTGGCTCGCTCGCGTTGGCCAAGATCCTGGTCGACGAAAGGTACCATGTCTTTGTCCGCCAGTTTAATTCGGCCGCCGCCGCCGAGGCCATGCTCGATGATGCCCTGGCGAATGTTTCGAGACATCTCGGCGCGGACAACCTCGCCTGCCTGGGGCCGCTGTGGGGACTGCACGCACACCATGGACGCAACAACGATGCCACCGCCCAGAACAAGGCGGCCAGGCACATCCAGGACGTGATCGACAAGCATTACGGACGGCACAGCATCTTTGCCCAGGGACAACGATATCGCCTGGCCTGGGAGCAGGAATGGTCCCTGGACAACAATGCACGCAATCTGCGGATCGCTGGCGACCTGCTGGCTTCCCAGGCGCTGGCCTGGGGCGATGGACATCCCGCCCTGGAGAACATCCTCCTCGAGATGTCCGTCGTCTTTGCCTATGCCGACGCGCCCAGCCTGCGCCAGGCCATCTACGACCGCGTCGACGCCTATACCCACGCCCGCAGCGCCGATGCCAACGCCATCTGGAGCACCTATTTTGACTTCCTCGACCAGCCGGGACGGCGTCGCGTCCCTGAGGCGCTGGCGATGCTGGATCGGGCCGTAGCCATTGCCCGGACCGCCCTTGGCGCGGAGCATCCCCATCTGCTCGCCTTGGGCGAACTTATGGCCGAGACGGCAGAACTCGACGACACCCAACAGCCACTGGCCCGCGAAATTCGCCAGGCCCAGGTGGCGTTGGCCGAGCGGATCTACGGGGCAGACAGCCTCTTCGTCGGGCCGTACCTGGTCCGACTTAACCGCTGGGCGAGCCCGATGTCCCCCCATGACGTAACGACGGCGCGCCGCCGCCTGAACGCCCTGCGGGCCCGCCATGGCCCCGGCCATCCGGCCGTGGCCGTGGCGGCGGCCGAATTGGCCCTTGCCCATATCCGCCAAGGAGGCGATGCGGATCCTGGAAATGCCTGCATCCGGGAGGCCCTGGCCATTGTCCGCGACTATCGGGGACACCTGCCCCTGGCGCGGCAGGTCGTGGGCGCGGCGGCAGAGATGAAGGCGATCCTCGGCGACCTTGACGTTGACGCCGAGGACGTGGTCAAGGCCGCCACTCTAGGCGAGCAGTGGGCGCTGCCCGAGGACCTGCGGGCGGAGGGGCTCTTCCCGGACTTCGTCGCGGAACCCTGAAGCCGCCGGGCAAGGATAGACCCACGACATTTAGTGTTCGGTGTTCGGTGTTCGGTGTTCAGGGTTCAGTGTTGGACGTTGGGCGTTCACCCCGAGGCGCATTCG
>CAZBDL010000033.1:0-10951 GCA_964490525.1 uncultured Victivallales bacterium
GGGCTGGGGGGGTGGGTGCAAAACCGGGCAGGGGGCGTGGTGTTTCGTCTGGAGGGGGAGGCGGCCCGGATCGCGGACTTCATGGCGGGATGGGGGCGGCAGTTGCCGCCCCAGGCAAGGATCGAGCGGCTGGACGAGATTGGCCGCGGGGCGATGGTGGAGGGAGATGCCGGGGCGTGGCCCGGCGAATTCCGCATTCTTGCCAGTGTGCCGGATGCGGCATCGCGGGTGACGATTCCGGCCGATCTGGCGATGTGTCCGGCCTGTGCGGCGGAGCTGGCGGATCCCGGCAACCGCCGGTACGGCTATCCCTTCATCACCTGCACGCATTGCGGGCCGCGCTACACGGTGGTCACCGGCATGCCCTATGACCGCGAGCGCACAACCCTGGCGGCGTTTCCGCTTTGTCCGGACTGTCGCCGTGAATATGGGGATCCGTCCGACCGGCGGTACCATGCGGAAAGCATCGCCTGTCCGGTGTGTGGCCCGCAAGTGTTCCTGGCGGACCGGGAGGGGCGGCGGACGGTGACAGGGGCGGTGGCGCTGGCCGGGGCGCGCCGGGCGTTGTCGTCCGGGGAGATCGTGGCAGTCCGGGGCATCGGTGGATTCCTGCTGGCCTGCGATGCCGGCAATGCCGCCGCGGTGGGTGAGCTACGTCGGCGCAAGCGACGTCCGCACAAGCCGTTGGCGGTGATGGCGCGCTCCGTGGAGGTGCTGGAGCGGGATCTGCGGCCGTCGGCGGAGGTGCTGCACCAGTTGTGCTCGTCGCGGGCGCCGATCGTCATCTTGGACGTGCCGCCCGGGGCGGGCTTTTTGCCGTTGGGGCTGCTGTCGCCTGACACGGCCACGTTGGGGGTCATGCTGCCGTATTCGCCGTTGCACCGGCTGCTGTTCGGCCCGTCGGAGCCGGATGGCCTGGCTTTCGACTATCTGGTGATGACCAGTGGCAACCGGCGTTCGGAGCCGATCTGTCGGACGAATGCGGAGGCGATCTCGCGGCTTGGCGACATTGCGGACCAGTGGCTGTGTCACTATCGGGAGATCCAGTTTCGGTGCGACGATTCGGTCTGCGCCATGCAGGAGGACGGGCCGCAGGTGTGGCGTCGTGCCCGGGGGTATGCGCCGGGGCCCGTGCGCCTGTCCCGTCCCTTGACGCGGAGCGTGCTGGCGCTGGGCGCCGAGCTGAAGAGCACGGTGGCCTTCGGGCATGGCGACGAAGTGGTGCTTTCGCCGCATGTCGGGGATCTCGAGACGCCGGAAGCGGTGGCTGGGCTTGAATCTGTGATGGCGGCGTTGCCTCGTTTCCTGGGCCACGAACCGGAGATGGTTGCCATCGACCACCATCCGGACATGGCCTCGTCGCGGCTGGGGCGGGCATTGGCCGAGGCGCGAGGGTTGCCTCTGGTGATGGTGCAGCACCATCACGCCCATGCCGCCGCCGCGCTGGCGGAGCATGGCCTGGACGAGGGTCTTGCCCTGGTTTTCGACGGGGTGGGGCTGGGGCTTGACGGGGCCCTGTGGGGCGCGGAGTGTATGCTGGTGGACGCCGCGGGGTTCCGTCGTCTGGCGAGTTTTGCCAGTGTGCCCTTGCCGGGGGGGGATGCCGCGGTGCGCCGACCGATGCGCCAGCTGGTGGCTCGGCTGGCCGTGGCGGGCTTGGACCGGGCGGCGATCGGGCGTTATTCTCTGGGGGTGGCGGAGGCGGAATTGGACGCCTGGCTGCTTCAGGTCCGCACGGGCCTGAATGCGCCGTCGACCCATGCGGCCGGGCGTCTCTTCGATGCCATTGCCGTGCAGTTGGGGGTGGCGCCCGAGGTCGTGAGCTACGAGGGGCAGGCGGCGATCCGGCTCGAGGCGGCGGCCATCCGGGCGGTCGCGCCATCGTCGCGGGAGATGACCTTTGCCTTGCGCCGTGATGGCGACCTGCTGCTGGTCGACTGGTCACCGCTGGTCGCCGCCCTGGCGATGGCGGGCATGCCTGCCCCGGGCGACGTTCCGGGCCTGGCCCTAGGCTTTCATCGGGCGGTGGCGGATGCCGCCGTGGCGATGGCGGTGGACGCCCTTGGCCGCTTTCCGGGGCGCCCGGTGGTCCTGACCGGCGGCGTCTTCATGAACCGCCTGCTGGTCCGTCTGGTCCGTCATGGCTTGGCGGGGCATGGGATCGCCGCCCTTCTGCCGCGGGAGATCCCCCCGAACGATGGGTGCGTGGCCCTTGGCCAGGCGGTGGTGGCTGGCCGCTGAATTCCGCCGAGGTGGAGCAGGGGGCGTCGGGATGAGTCATGATGTCGCATCATCAGGCATGCCTGAAATGCGACATTATGGCGTATCCATGGCCTTCCTGTGAAATGGAATTGGTAAATCGTATATCGTTATATGATAATGCTATGCATCTAATTATGCGGCCTTTGGCATGGTCTTTGCTAAATGTTAAGTCGAGAAAAGGAACCACCACCTCAACAAAGGAGGAGTGAGCCATGTTCGCACTGACCAAGAGCGCGCGTCGGAGCCCGGATCTGTGGGAGGAGCTGTTCGGGGTAGACCGGACCTTCAACCGCATGTTCGATCTGGGCGAGGGTGAGAATGCGGTCTTTGCGCCGCGGATCTCGGTGAAGGAGACGCCGGAAGCCTTTCTGGTGACGGCGGACATGCCGGGGATCCACAAGGAGGACCTGAAGATCGAGGTGGACCGGGGGGTCCTGAGTCTGACGGCGGAGCGGAAACGCGAGGAGACGAAGGACGAGGAGAGCTGGCACCGCGACGAGGTCTCGTATGGCTGGTACCGGCGGAGCATGACCTTGCCGGACGACACGGATGCGGCCAAGATCGAGGCGGAGCTGAAGGACGGGGTTCTGTCCTTGCGCCTGCCGAAGACGGAGAAGGCCAAGCCGGTCTCGGTGAAGATCCGCTGAGTTCGATTGCGGGTGCGGAATGCGCCCGGACCCCGGTCCACGAAGGGGCGGCCTTGGGCCGCCCTTTCTGCTGTCGTCACGAGGGGGGATTGACAATGTGCGCGGGGTCAATATATTCGCAGCCTGTGTTGGCGCAGGTTCAGGTTCCGCCCATCATCCATCGAGGAGCGATCCATGGCGAAGATCCATCCCACCGCGCTGGTCGACGCGAAGGCGCAGCTGGCCGACGACGTCGAGGTCGGGCCGTATTGCATTGTCGGGCCGAACGTGACCATGGGGGCGGGGTGTCGGTTGATCGCCCACGCGTATGTCGGGGGGTACACGACGATGGGGCGCGGGAACGTGGTCCATCCCTATGCGGCGATCGGGACGGATCCCCAGGACCTGAAGTTCAAGCCGGGGACGAAGGCGTGGCTGCGGATTGGCGACGGCAACACGTTCCGCGAGGGGTTCAGCGGCAACATCGCCTCGGATCCGGACGCGGAGACGGTGATCGGCAGCAACTGCCTCTTCATGGCGAACACGCATGTGGCGCACAACTGCCGGATCGGCAACCGGGTGATCATGGTCAACGGGGCGGTGGTGGGCGGGTACGTGTCGGTGGGGGACTGCGCCTTGCTCTCCGGGCACACGGCGGTGCATCAGTTCTGCCGGGTCGGGCGCCTGGCGGTGATCAGCGGGGTCTCGGCGATCTCGATCGACCTGCCGCCGTTCATGATCGAGCATGGGCGCAACGGCCCGGTGCAGTCAGTCAATCTCATTGGCCTGCAGCGGAACGGCTTCACGGACCAGGAGATCCGGGCGCTGAAGAACGTGTATAAGATCTTCTACCGCAAGAAGCTGACGGTGAAGGCGGCGGTTGCGCAGATTCGCGATGAGGTGCCGCTGCTGCCGCCGATCCAGGAGTTCATCGACTTTGTCGAGAGCTCGACCCGCGGGGTGCTCTGCGCCAAGAACTTCTATGCCCGGCAATACTGACATGGCCCGCGGCACGGTCATTCAGCGGATCCTGGGGTGCCACGGGGTGGCGGGCGACCCGTCGGCGGGCGAGCCGGTGGCGGTGCGCATCGACCAGACGTTGACGCAGGA
This sequence comes from uncultured Victivallales bacterium, assembly GCA_964490525.1. Lineage (GTDB taxonomy): Bacteria > Verrucomicrobiota > Lentisphaeria > Victivallales > CAZBDL01 > CAZBDL01. The sequence goes on from CAZBDL010000033.1 coordinate 3,999, forward strand.
TGCGACCGGCACGATGGCGTATCTGGAGTTGGAGGCGATGGGGGTGGCGCGGGTGGCGACCGAGCTGTCGGTCTCGTATGTCGACCACAACATGCTGCAGAACGGCCCGGAGAACCGCAACGACCATCTTTACCTGCAGAGCGTGGCGGCGGCGAAGGGCGTGGCTTTCTCGCGGCCCGGCAACGGGATCTGCCACCAGGTGCATCTTGAGCGCTTTGGCGTGCCGGGGAAGACCCTGTTGGGGTCGGATTCGCACACGCCGACGGGGGGCGGCATTGGCATGCTGGCGATCGGGGCGGGGGGGTTGGATGTGGCCCTGGCGATGGCGGGGCAGCCGTTTCGCCTGGCCTTTCCGCGGATCATCGGGGTGCGGCTGACGGGGGAGCTGTCGTCCTGGGTGGCGGCAAAGGATGTGATCCTGCATCTGTTGTCGGTGCTGACGACGAAAGGGAATGTCGGGGCGATGGTCGAGTACTTCGGCCCGGGGGTGGCGACGCTTTCGGTGCCGGAGCGGGCGACGATCACGAATATGGGGGCGGAGCTTGGGGTGACCGCGTCGGTCTTTCCGTCGGACGCCCGGACGCGAGCCTTCCTGGCGGCGCAAGGGCGCGGCCAGGACTGGGTGGCGTTGTCGGCGTCGGCGGATGCTGAGTACGATCGGGTGATCGAGATAGCCTTGGACAAGCTGGAGCCGCTGGCGGCATGTCCGTCGAGCCCGGACAACATCCGGCCGGTGCGTGAATTGGCGGGGATGCCGGCGCACCAGGTGATCATTGGCTCCTGCACGAACAGCTCGTATCAGGATCTGATGCGGGTGGCGGCGATGCTGAAGGGGCGGGTGGTGCATCCGGCGGTGACGCTGGCGATCGCCCCGGGCAGCCGTCAGGTGCTGGAGATGCTTTCGCGCCACGGGGCGCTGGCGGACCTGATTGCGGCGGGCGCACGGCTGCTCGAGGCGGGGTGCGGTCCCTGCATTGGCCAGGGGCAGAGCCCGGCCGACGGCACGGTGACCCTGCGCACCTTCAACCGGAACTTTGCCGGGCGCACCGGCACTCCCGGGGACCAGGCCTATTTGGTCAGTCCGGAGACGGCGGCGGCGGCGTCGTTGTCGGGTGCGATCACGGACCCGCGCACACTGGGTATGCCTTATCCCGAGATTGCGGAGCCGACGCGATTTCTGGCGAACGACGACCTGGTGATCCTGCCGCCGCCAGCAGGCACGCCGGTGGAGATCGTGCGCAAGCCGACGATTGGCGACCCGCCCGCCAACACGCCGTTGCCGGCGGCGCTGGATGGCGAGGTGGTGATCAAGGTGGGGGACAAGATCACCACCGACCACATCATGCCGGCGGGCGTCCACATGAAGCTGCGCAGCAACATTCCGAAGTATGCGCGGGTGGTCTTCGAGTGCTTCGGGGAGCCGGGGCAGCCGACCTTTGCCGAGCGGGCCGCCGCGGTGCGTGACGCCGGTCGCCATGGGATCATCCTGGCCCGCGACAGCTATGGCCAGGGGTCGTCGCGGGAGCATGCCGCGATTTGTCCGATGTACCTGGGGGTGAAGGCGGTGATTGCGTTGGCCATCGAGCGCATCCACGCCGCGAACCTGGTGAACTTCGGCATCTTGCCGTTGCTGCTTGCCGATCCGTCCGACTACGACCGGATTGGCTGTGGCGACCGCGTGGAGATTTGCGGACTGCGTGCGGCCCTGGCTGCGGGCAGGGCGCTCCAGGCCACGGTGCGCCGTGCCGACGGCGAATCCTTCACCCTGGTCTTGACCCATCGTATGACGGACGAGGATGTGCGCATCGTCCTGGCGGGGGGGCGGCTTCATTGCGCCTGATGGGCTAGGCCGTTTCCGCCCTGCCTATACGGCTGGCATGGTCTCGCCTTGGGGGTATTGTACCGGCCGAGGATGCAGCAGCAACATTCGTGCAAGGAATCGAGCCATGCCGAGTCGTCGAAGCGGGGTGCGTTTGCGGGGGCGTCCACCCCGGCGGGTGGCGCAGGATCGTCAGGATCGACAGGAAAAGTCGGCGTCGGCGCCGGCGGGCGAGATCGTGCCGTTCTTGCCGCTGGACGGGATGGTGGTGTTTCCGCACACCCTGTCGCCGCTCGTGGTCTCGGAGGAGCCGGCGATCCAGATGATGGACGAGGTGGTTCGCCAGAACCGACTGATCGCGTTGTTTCCGGTGGTGCCAGCGGAGATGCCGCCGCACCGCGACACGGACAACGAGATGACGATCGAGACCTTTGCGCATGGGGAGCGGCGTCTTTCGGTGGTGGGGGTGCTGGCGCGGATCGTGAAGTTCATCCGTTTCCCGGACAACACGGTTCGGGTGTTGGTGCGGGGGTTGGGGCGGGTGCAGTGGGTAGGGGCGGCGCAGGGGGCGTTCCCGGATTGCGTGCGCATCGTGGAGCTGCCGGAGGACATGGACAGCAGCCTGGAGGTGGTGGCGGTGGCGCGGAACGCATCGCACCGTTTTCAGGAGATCGTGTCGTTGTCGCCGAACCTGCCGGACGAGCTGAGCATTGCGCTGCTGAATGTCGAGAACAATGTGCGGCTGGTGGATCTGATTGCGGACACGCTGGGCTTTTCCTTCATGGAGAAGCTGCATCTGCTGGCTCTGCCGCGACTGCTGGGACGGCTGCAGCTGCTGACCATCCTGCTGAACCGGGAATGCGAAGTGCTGAAGATGGGCACGGAGATTCAGAGCCGGGTGCATGCGGCGCTGGGCAAGTCGCAACGGGAGTACTTCCTGCGGGAGCAGCTCAAGACGATCCGCAAGGAGCTGGGCGAGGAGACGCGCTCGCCCGACTTGGCGGCGATCGCCGAGCGCCTCGGCAAGCTGACCCTGCCGGAAGCGGTGGAGAAGGCGGTGCGCAAGGAGATGGAGCGCCTGGAGATGATTCCGCAGGCCTCGGCCGAGTACCATGTGGCGTTCAGCTATGTGGACTGGCTGCTGAGCATTCCCTGGCGGGTCTACAGCGCGGAGCGGATCGATGTGGCGGCGGCGGCGCGGATCCTCGACGAGGACCACTTCGACCTGAAGGATGTCAAGGAGCGGATTCTTGAGTTCCTGGCTGTGCTGCAGCTGCGCCAGGACCGGAAATCCCCCATCCTCTGCTTTGTCGGCCCGCCTGGGGTGGGCAAGACCTCTTTGGGCCGCTCGATCGCCCGCGCCATGGGCCGCTCCTTTGTCCGCGTCTCCCTGGGGGGGGTGCGCGACGAGGCGGAGATCCGCGGGCATCGGCGCACCTATGTGGGGGCGCTGCCGGGGCGGATCATCCAGGGCATGAAGCGGGCGCAATCGTGCAATCCGGTGTTCATGCTGGACGAGATCGACAAGCTGGGTGCGGACTTCCGGGGCGATCCGGGGGCGGCCTTGCTGGAGGTTCTCGATCCGGAGCAGAACTGCGCCTTCCAGGATCACTACATCGAGCTGGACTACGACCTGAGCGCGGTGATGTTCATTGCCACTGCGAACCTGACCGACCCGATTCCGCCAGCCCTGCTGGACCGCATGGAACTGATCCGCTTGCCCGGCTATACGCCGTTGGAGAAGAAGCAGATCGCACGGCGCTTCCTGTTGCCGCGGCAGATCCGGGAGAACGGCCTGAAGCCGGAGCAGTTCCGGGTGCCGTCGGCGACCCTGGACCACATCCTCGACGAATACACACGCGAAGCGGGGGTGCGGCTCTTCGAGCGGACGTTGGGCACCATCTGCCGGAAGGTGGCGCGGAAGCTGGTCGAGGGGGAGATTGCGGCGGACGCCAAGGTGTCGATCCAGCCTCAGGCCCTGGCCGACTACCTGGGGCCGCCGAAATACTTTGCCGACGAGGTGATCCGCCGTCCGACCGTGGGCGTGGCGGTGGGCTTGGCCTGGACCAGTTCGGGCGGGGCATTGCTGCCGGTGGAGGTGACTTCGATGCCGGGGCGTGGGCAGTTCCTGCTGACCGGATCGCTGGGAGAGGTGATGAAGGAGAGCGCACAGGCGGCGTTCAGCCTCATCAAGCATCGCCATTTGCGCTATGGGATGGATCCGAAGGGCTTTGCGCGCCAGGACTTCCACATTCACGTGCCGGACGGAGCGACACCGAAGGACGGTCCCTCGGCGGGGATCACCATGATGGCCTCGTTGGTGTCGCATTTGACGGGACGCCCGATCCGGGAACGTACCGCGATGACTGGGGAGATCACCTTGCGTGGGCGGGTGACGCCGGTGGGGGGCATCCGCGAGAAGGTGGTGGCGGCGGTGCGGGCGGGGGTGCGCGATGTGCTCTTGCCGGAGCAAAACCGCAAGGATCTGGTCGACCTGCCGCTGGAGACGCGCAAGAGCCTGCGCTTCCATTTTGTCGACAACGTCGATGACGCGCTGGATTTTTTGCTGGCGGCGTCGGGGAAGACGGGGCACGGCAAGGAATCGGGACGGCCGTTTGGCGCGTCGCGGCGGGGAGCCCGGCCATGAGGGCGATGGGCTGGTGGGTGGCAGCGGCGCTGCTGTGGCCGGGGCTGGCGCTGAGGGCGACGGAGCCGGCGGCGTTGTCGGCCGAAGAGTTCCTGGGCAAAGTCCGGCAGGCACCCCGTGAGGAGTCCTGGGCGCAGATGTCCGGGGTTGTCGAGCATCGCCGCCGTGGCCGCGAGACCGTGGAGGTGCCGCTCTATCTGGGTGTGCGATTCACGCCGGAGCGGATCTTGGCGCAGGTGATTGCCGACAGTCGGGAGAGCTACCGGATTGGCCAGGTGGTGGCGGCATCGTCCGGCGGTACGACGGTCATTGCGGAGCATGGCGCGAATTCCGCGGCGACGCGGCTGGGCGAGCTGGGCTTGCGTCCTGAGGATCTGACGCTCTCCTTCATCTATTGGGAGTTTGAGCGCGAGCTGCCGACCGAGCGGCTGCGCACCCGATCCTGCCGGGTCCTGCAGCTCAAAGCTCCGGACGGGCGGGACGAATGGGTGCGCGTCGCCTGCTGTGCGGAGGCGCTCTTCCCGTTGCGTGTGGAGTGGTTCCGGGACACCCCGGAAGGTCGGCCCTACCGAATGATCGAGATCACCAGCTTCCGGCGCGAGGCGGACTTCTGGCTGGTCGATGGCCTGAGCCTGCAGGGACCGGGATGGCGCTCTCGAATCACCTTCACGGAGTGCGCCGCCGGACGCGTTGCCGAAGGCGTTCCCGGGGATCTTTTCCGCACGGTCGAGTGACCCGGGTCATGCGTCGTTGGACGCGGCGTTGCCGATGGCGAGCCGGTAGGCGGCAATGGTGACGGCATTGCCGATGGTGGTCCAGATAATCCAGCCGACGAGATAGCCGTAGGCCCAGCCGATGGCCAGGGCCGGGAGGATGGCGGCCAGCCAGGCGACGGCGATGAGGAGTCCGCCCTCTGGCGCGAGATTGTCGAAATGGCCGCGGAGCAGGTCGCGGTTGACGATCATCCCGACCGGCAGCGCCAGCAACGCGACCAGGATCTTGAAGTGGAGCGGGGTTCCGGCGAGGTCGCGGCAGCGGATGCCGAGACGGCGCATGGGGGAGGACGGGGAGGCGGCGTCGGTCGCCCTGTCCGTGTCCGGAGGATGGATCGCCGAAGGCTCGTTGTCCTCGACGGGGCGGGCGGGGGGAGGCGCGCCGAAGCCTCCGGGGCCGAAAAAGCTGACGGACAGGTTGCCGGTCCAGAGGCGGGCTTCGGGCGGCGCACTTTCGCGCGAGACATTATGGGCGAGGATGCCGAAGCAGCTCAGGGATGCGGAGATGGTCAGGAAAATGGCGGGGTAGACCTGCCAAAGGCGGGGCTTAAGGTCGCGCCGGAAGGTTCGCCTCAGGCTCCAGAGGAGGCCGGCATAGAGGACGACCTGGGCAAGCACCAGCCAGGGGACAACCGGGTGAAAATCGAGGTTGGCATAAGTATGGGCGAAGGCGAGCAGGATGGCCTTGGCGGTGCACCATATGGCCCCGACGAGCATCGTCCACCAGGCGACCGCGCCGCCGAGCAGGCTCCAAGGATAGCCTTGTCGAGCAAGTTGCTGATGGTGGCGGTTCATTGGGGGGCCTCGGGAGGGGGGAGGTCGCGTCCGAGATAGATTGGGCGCAAGGGGGCGGCCGTGAGATCGGGATTGGTGGCGCGCTGGACAAGTCGCCGCTTGTAGGATTCGGCCATGCCGCCCACGAGCAATCGGCCGATGGCTTCCTGACGCAGTTGGTCGAGGGCGGGCGGGGCGTCCCCGGCATCGGCGGCCTGTTGCCAGAGCAGGGCGGCGAATTTCGCAAACCCGGTGGCGCGGTGGGGGTCGCCGGAAGCGAGCCAGCTGTAGGCCTGGTTCAGGGCATCGCGGATGGCATCGACGCGATTCGCGGGCACGTGTCCGAGCAGCAGGACGAAAAGCCGGTCGGCGACAAAGGCCTCGAATTCAGGGAGGGGAATGTGGTAAAGGCTGCCCATCCAGGCATGGAGGCGACGGGCGTCGTCGGCCCGGTCGCAGGAGTAGAGCAGGACGGCGGCGCGTTCCAGGAATTCGCGGTGGAGGATGCGGTCGCGTTCCGCTTGGCGGGAGGCGGGGATCGTGTCCAGGTAGAAGTCGTTGATCCGCCCGATCATGTCAAGGTTGGGGGTGGTGACGAGGATGCCGGCCGCGGGGTCGGCAAGGAGGCGGACATTGAGCATGGCATTTTCCATGGCCTGGCGGACGAGTTGTCCGTAGTCGAGCCCGAGAATGATCTGCTCGTCGGGATTGTCGCGGTGTCCCCAGTAGAGGGTCTGGGCTTGGGGGAGGCGCCAGTCGAGTGGGCCGAAGCGTGCCTCGATGTCGAGGGCATGGGCGGGTTCGATGCGGTGGCGGGTGCGTAGCTGGGTGGCGCGGTGCCAGCGGTCGAGTTCGCCCCATGCCTGGGCGTGGGCCGGGTCGGTGCGCAGCCGGGAAAGCGTATTGGGCCAGGCCGACGGCTGGCGCCAGGATGTGGGTC
>CAZBDL010000033.1:11047-14822 GCA_964490525.1 uncultured Victivallales bacterium
CCAGGCCGACGGCTCGCGCCAGGATGTGGGTCGGAGCAGCAGTTCGCTGTGTGGGGTCGCTGCCGCGAGGAGGGCGGCGACGGCGGGGACGGCGCGGATGGCGTCCGGAGAGCGCGGTGCGGCAGCCAAGTCCTCCAGTTCGGCGCGGTCGCCCCGGGGCAGCACCTCCATGATCAGCAGGGCTAAAGAATCCGGCTGTTTCGGGCTGGGTGTCGGCGGAGCTCTGTTTCTCGAACTCCCGCAAGAGTTCCCGCTGGCGTTTGGTCAGCTTCTGCGGCGTTTCGACCACAACCTGGACATACATGTCCCCGCGGCTCTTCGAGCGCAGCACCGGCATGCCCTTGTTCGCCAAGCGGAAACGCTTTCCGGTCTGGGTGCCTTCGGGAACCTTCACAGCCGTGCGGCCGCCCTCCAGCGTCGGCACCTCGAACTCGCCGCCGAGCGCCGCCGTCACCATGCTGATCGGCACGCGGCAATAAAGATCCGCACCCTCGCGCTGGAACACGGGATGCGGCTTGAGGGACAGGAAAATATAGAGATCGCCGGGAGGGCCGCCGCGCATGCCGGCCTCGCCCTCACCGGCGAGGCGAATGCGCGTGCCATCCTCAACGCCAGCGGGAATGTTCACTTCGAGCGTTCGCTCGCGCGTGAGGCGGCCGGCGCCGCCGCAAGTGGTACACGGAGATTCGATTACCGAGCCGCGACCCTGGCAGGCGGGACAGGTACGCTCGATGGTAAAGAAACCCTGTGCATGACGAATGCGGCCGGTGCCCGAGCATGTGCGGCACTGGATCGGTTCGGTACCCGCCTTCGCGCCGGTGCCGGAGCAGGTCTCGCAGGTCACGTTGGTCGGAAGGCGGATCTGTGCGGTCTTGCCGCTATACGCTTCGTCGAGCGTAATTTCCAAATTATAGCGCAAATCGGCGCCGCGCTCGCGGCCAGAGCTGCGGCCGCGGCGGCCCATGCCGAACAGATCGTCGAAGATGTCGGAAAAGGCCGCAGCGAAATCGCCGCCGAAGCCGTGCGCATGCGAATTGCCGGCGGCGCCATCGAAAGCGGCGTGCCCAAAGCGATCATAGGCTGCGCGTTTCTGTTCGTCCTTAAGGACGTCGTAGGCTTCGTTGATCTCCTTGAATTGCTGCTCGCAGCTTTGATCGCCGGAATTGCGGTCCGGGTGCCACTTCATGGCGAGCTTGCGGTAGGCGGACTTGATCTCTTCGTCGCTGCAGCCGCGCGAAATGCCCAGGATTTCGTAGTAATCGCGCTTCGACATGGTTTCCGCTTCGCACTACGAAGAAGCCCCGCCCTCGGATGCGCATTTTGCGACCGGAAGGGCGAGGCTTTCTGTCCTCATCATTGCCGCAGCCCGCCGAGGCCGCTCAGGCGGATTTCTTCTTGTCGTCGTCGACTTCCGTGAATTCGGCGTCGACCACGTCCTCCTTGGCGGCGCTTTCGTTGCCGCCGGCGGCCGGACCATCTCCGCCCTCGGGTCCCTTTTGCGCTGCATACATCGCTTCGCCGAGCTTCATGGAAGCCTGAGCGAGCGTCTGCGCCTTCTGCTTGATCGCTTCGACGTTGTCGCTCTTCAGCGCCTCCTTCAGATCGGAGAGCGCATTCTCGATCGCCGAGCGATCGGCGTCGCCGACCTTGCTGCCATATTCGGCAAGCGACTTTTCGGTCGTATGTACGAGGGCATCGGCCTGATTCTTGGCCTCCACAAGCTCGCGGCGCTTCTTGTCTTCCGCAGCGTGCGCTTCGGCATCCTTGACCATCTTCTCGATGTCGGCCTCGGATAGGCCGCCCGACGCCTGGATGCGGATCTGCTGCTCCTTGCCGGTGCCCTTGTCCTTGGCCTGTACATTGACGATGCCGTTCGCGTCGATGTCGAAGGTGACCTCGATCTGCGGCACGCCGCGGGGCGCGGGCGGGATGCCGACGAGATCGAACTGGCCGAGCAACTTGTTGTCGGCCGCCATCTCGCGTTCGCCCTGGAACACGCGGATCGTCACCGCGTTCTGATTGTCTTCGGCCGTGGAGAAGACCTGGCTCTTCTTGGTCGGGATTGTGGTGTTGCGGTCAATGAGCCGCGTGAACACCCCGCCGAGCGTCTCGATGCCAAGCGACAGCGGCGTCACATCGAGCAACAGCACGTCCTTGACGTCGCCCTGCAGGACGCCCGCCTGAATTGCGGCGCCGATCGCGACCACTTCGTCGGGATTGACGCCTTTGTGCGGCTCCTTGCCGAACAGCTGCTTCACCACTTCCTGTACCTTCGGCATGCGGGTCATGCCGCCGACAAGAACGACCTCGTTGATCTCGGCCGCAGATAGACCTGCGTCCTTGAGCGCGCGCTTGCACGGCTCGACCGTCTTCTGGATGAGATCGTCAACGAGGGCTTCGAATTTCGCCCGCGTCAGCTTCATGGTGAGATGCTTGGGACCGGACTGATCGGCCGTGATAAACGGCAGGTTGATCTCGGTCTGCGTCGTGGACGACAGCTCGATCTTCGCCTTCTCCGCAGCCTCCTTCAGGCGCTGGAGCGCGAGCTTGTCCTTGCGCAGGTCGATGCCCTGCTCCTTCTGGAATTCGTCGGCGAGATAGTTGACGAGACGCATGTCGAAGTCTTCGCCGCCCAGGAACGTGTCGCCGTTCGTGGACTTCACTTCGAACACGCCGTCGCCGATCTCGAGAATGGAAATATCGAACGTGCCGCCACCAAGGTCGTAGACGGCAATGGTACCTGCGGTCTTCTTGTCTAGGCCATAGGCAAGCGCGGCCGCAGTCGGCTCATTGATGATGCGAAGCACTTCAAGGCCGGCGATCTTGCCGGCGTCCTTCGTGGCCTGCCGTTGCGCGTCGTTGAAATAGGCGGGAACGGTAATGACCGCCTTCTCGACCTTCTGGCCGAGATAAGCTTCCGCCGTTTCCTTCATCTTCTGCAAGATGAAAGCGGAAATCTGCGAGGGAGAATACTGGCTCTTGCCGTCGGAAACCCAAGCGTCGCCGTTGGACGCGCGGACGATCTGATAAGGGACGAGCTTCTTGTCCTTCTCCGTCATCGGGTCGTCGAAGCGGCGGCCGATCAGGCGCTTAATCGCGAAGAAGGTCTTTTCTGGATTGGTTACGGCCTGGCGTTTGGCAGGCTGGCCGACGAGGCGTTCGCCGTCGTCGGTGAAGGCGACAATCGAGGGCGTCGTGCGCATGCCCTCCGCGTTCTCGATCACTTTCGGCGTCTTGCCTTCCATAACGGCAACGCACGAATTGGTGGTGCCGAGGTCGATGCCGATGACCTTGGACATGATGCTACCTCATCTTTCCGGCAGGCCGCCCGGGCCTCGCAAGAGCGCCCGGTCAAGAGACAAGCGGGGCCGCTGCCCCGCCCATGTCCCCCGCACGGCCCCCGCGCTTGGGGATTCCGCCGCGGCTTGCGGCGTTCGCGGCTGATATAGGAGGGGGTCGATGGAGCCGCAAGGCGGATTGGGCCTTTTCAGTGCCTCGCGACGCAGCAAACGGGGCCGTGCCGACCCGGGACAGGGGGCGCTGTCAGTCGCTCCGTTCAGGATCCGTGACCGGCTCCGGTTCCGGAGGCGGAGCCTTGGCGCCGCCTTTGGCGACGGCCACGAGGGCCGGACGCAGCACCCGGTCGCCGATCGCGTAGCCGATCTGCATCACCTACACGACGGTACCGGCCGGCACCTCGGAGTTCGGCACTTCATACATGGCTTGATGGAAGTTCGGATCAAACTTCTCGCCCTTCGGGTCGAGCGGACGGATG
>CAZBDL010000034.1:0-14582 GCA_964490525.1 uncultured Victivallales bacterium
CCGCCATGAACAGATTTCCGCCCTGCCGGACATACGCCTCCAGCGAACTGGCGATGGCGGGCGTCATCGTGTTCCAGCCCGGCATGATCAGCATCCTGTAGGTGGCCAGGACATCCTCGGGCGACCGCGCCCCGACAAAGTCCACCTGGCCATAGGGGGATCCCGAAAAGTGTGGATTCGTGCTTTTCGGCATGAAGGTCTTGATGACGGTGTCCCAGCCGCGCTCCGGCTCGCCGAAGAACCAGTTCGGGTCGGCATCCGCGAGATGCCAGGCGCCCCACGCGACGTAGGAGGTGCCGTACAGCCCGGTGAAGGGGTCGTAGTTGCCGCGCAGGATGCCCGTGTGAATGCGCGGGTCGCCCTGGCGGGCGTTGTCCTGGGTGAAGGCATGGATGCTCTGCAGACCCCGTTGGTAGACCCGGCAGGGCGCGTCGTTGTATCCGTAGTTGACCGATCCCCAGCCTCCCGGCGGTTCGCCCATGTTGTACTGGGCGGCAGGGACCGGCCCCCCGGGGCTGTGGGCCGTGTAATACCCGGCCTGGGTGTGGAAGGTCCCCGATTCGAGCGTCGCCAGGCGGCATCCCGAGATGTACTGGAAGAAGAGCCCCAGCTTGAGCGACCATTCTTTCTCGGGGTCGTTGTGGGGGATCTTCTGGTGCAGCGCGTTCTGGCCGTACCATTCGTGCGCCAGCCAGCCGCCGAAGGCGGGACGGCGCCAGGACTTCGAGGCGCCGCGCTGGTCGGCATGGGCGATGGCCAGGATCAGTCCCTTGTTGGCGAACTGCTCGCTGACCGCCATGTCAATGCCGCCTTCGAGGTTGTATTCGCTGAAGGCTGCGCCACTGGTGATCATCAGCGCCGGCGTCCTGACCTGCTCATGCTTTTCCGACTCGATGCGGATGAAGTCGATGAACCACTCGTGCGCTTCCGCCAGGTTGCTGGCATGGAAGAAGTCCTTGCCGGGCACATAGTCATGGAATCCCTCGGCGATGCCCCGGCTCTGGTACAGCCAGGAGTCGTACTCGCCAAGATCCTGGCCGAGGAACACGCCGTCGTCGCCGCCGGATCCGGTCAGCACCTCTTGGGTCAAGCCCAGCGGCAAGGCGCTGTTGAAGGTCATGACATGGACGCCGTTGTCGACGGCCCACCCCTGTATCCACTTGGACAGGCCCTTGCCGTTGACGGGCGAGTTGTCGTACCAGAGGTTGGTGTTGACCACCGAGTTCAGGCCTGCCGGATAGACGAAGTTGGCCATGTTGCCCAGGCCGTCGTTGATGAACGCGGCCATTTCCTGTTCGTAGTTGAGGATGTCCGGCTGGTTGGGCGTGGTCACGGTCGGCGGCTGCCAGCCCTCGCCCGGATCGACGCCATAGAGGATCGGGCCACAATACCAGCCGTCCATGAGCTTGGACGGCCAAGCTTGCACGTCGACCGAGAAGTGGGCACGGTCCGCCGGCGTCGGCGCCCCCGCGTCGTCATAGACGTTCATGATGGCGGAATGGCGGCCCGGCGATGGCCACGACTTCGTGATGCGGAGGCCTTCGACTGGGTCGTCCGCACCAAACTGGATGCTGGCCTTCTTGACCTTGGGATCCTTGATCTCGAAGAACAGCTGCTTGCCCGGCCTGGTCCAGCGGTCCCCGGCCTGGGCGAAGAGCCCCTTGGTGATCATGGCATGATAGTCGTACCCGCCGCCGTTCAGGCCCGACACGCAGAGGCCGAGGTTCAGCCGGTATTCCCCGGCACCAGGGGGAACCGCAAATTCCATGGTGATCGTGGCCGGCGAGCTCTGGTAGGGCAGGAAGCCGCTTCCCTTGTATTCGGCGTTGAGCATCTCGTAGCGCTGCCCCCCCTGCATGCCGTGGTAGTCCCGCAGCCCCCCGTCGTCCGTGTCCCGGTAGAAGATCAGGTAGTCGCCCATGGCATAGGCATTGATCGTGACCGCGATGCGCCCGGCGGCCCGCTCGGCCGCAGTCACCGGCACGATGATGTTGTTGCATACCGCCGTATTCAGGAAATCGCTGTTGTTGTCGAAGTATCCGGTATGGTGCAGCACCGCCGAGGTGAGGATGTAGATGGTCGCCTGATGCGTTCCCGTGGTGCCCGTCGCCGAGACCCGGTAGGATCCGCCGACCCCGTAGGCGTGGTTGGCGGTGGCTCCCGTGGTGGTTTGGTTGCCGTCGCCGAAGTCCCACAGGTAGCTGCCTGTCCCCCCGGGGACGGCGTACTGGACGCTCTCCCCGATGCGGCCGGTGCGCGGGGCGACAAGATCCTGCGCGGCCAGGCCCAGGGGCAGCATGACGAAAAGAATGAACGTATGAATGTATGCGGTCAATCGTGGCATCATGTCATGTCCCTTGGCATGGTGGCGTTTGCGGGGGAATCGGTGGATCAGAAGGTTTCCGGCATCCAGTCGGCGAGCGTCATCCGGCCCTTGAAGAAGGACGCATGGCCGTCCGCATAGACCATGTTTGATCCGAGGTCATGGGGATAGGCGTAAAGGACATGGTCCGCCCCCCCCTTGTCGTTCCACTCCCAGCTTGAGAGCGAGGCATCGTCGGCGATTCCCTGGCGGCAATTCGGGGAATGCCAGTCCTTGAGCATGATGTTCTTGGACGGCTTCGTTACGGCCGACACCTTCCTTGTCGGCGGCGGCGGCGTCCAGGTGCCCCAGCGGATGACCAGGATCTCGGCCTTGCCGATGTAGCTGCGCTTGGGCCTGGCGACGCCCCCCTCCAAGACGCGGTCGACCATGTCCTCGGGGCACTGGTACACCTGCACGGGCGGTCCGCTGTCATGTGGGCCACTGGGGCCATATAGATAGAAGCCTGTCCCGGCATGAAAAGCGCCATAGGCCGCGCCGAGATATGGCTTGCAGGCGTAGCTCCAGTCGTTCCAGTGCACGTTGGGCCCCCCTCCTTCGTCATAGGGGGCATAGCCATAGGGGAAGTGGTCGGTATGGTCGGATGCGTACATGAGCGCGGCCAAGCCGGTCTGCTTGAGGTTGTTGAGGCATAGAATGCGGCGCGCATACGACCTGGCCTTGGACAGGGCGGGCAGGAGCATGGCCGCCAGGATGGCGATGATGGCGATGACCACCAGAAGCTCTATCAGGGTAAATGCGACTGGGCGATTCGCCCTTAATCTCGCGGGGGTCGGGTTGCCCGGCGGGTGCGTGCATGGGCATGTCGCCGACGCTTTTGGGGGCTGGCGTTGAGCCGAAGGCAGACCTCGTGTGTTCATGGCCCATCCTCCATCGGTTGTTGCCGATGCACCGCCCGTGCATGGCAGATTGTAGCAAGTATGCGTCCGATAGTCAAGGAATGACTCTAGCGTTGCGCGATTCTCCTGTGGCCTGATTTAGGTTGTTAATGGTTCTCGTCGCTTCAGGTGATGATGCATCCGCTGCGCCACGGAGGCGCAGTGGATGCAAGGAGGGTCATGTGTGGGTTAAGGGGCCAGGTTCACCTCATGCGCATCGAGGCCGCACCCATTGTCGATGACCAGATGGGTGATGGCCTCCCAGTTGGCGACACCGGAGGGCAGCTTGGTCGGGCGGAGGATGACCGCCCGGCTCGTGCCGAGGCGCTGATCCATGAAGAGGCCCTTGCCTTTGGCGTCCGTGTAGGTCGCGTCCGGCTTGAGAATCTTGGCGTTGAGCTTCTTGATGCCCTTGCCGGTGACCAGGTACTCGAACCAGATCTTCGGCTTCTTGGTGCCGAACCAGTCGCCGGTGACCAGCAGGGTCGCATTGCCCTTGGGATCAGGATCGCCATTGACGACGGCGGCCAGCGCCGGCGGGGCCAGGGTGACCGTGCGCACCGCCTGGGGAATCCCGTTGGCGACCTGCTTCGAGGTCAGCGTCAGCGGCAGGTCGAGGGGCTGGTTCTGGGCGGGGTTGGCAGCCAGCCATTCGGCCGTGTTCTGGCCCAGCTTGTGCCGTGCCGCCAGCAGCTTGGCGTTGAACAACCGGATCTTCTTCGTCCAGTCGCAGGCAATGTCGTCGACCGGCAGCTTGGCGCTGACCTTGGTAATCACCTTGGCGCTGGCCTTCTTGCCGGGAATGCGCGACACCGGATCCGTATAGACCGTCGTCACCTTGGGCTTGGCGGTGAACTGCCCACCCAGGCCAACCTCGCCGTTGGCGATGTCAAACTGGGAGCCCACGGCGATGAGTTCGACCTCGGCGAAGACGGCGGTTACGGTGGCGTCGCCGGAGAGGGTGACGGTGGTCTCGTCGGCATTATCGTTGGCGATGACGGCGTTGGCCGTTCCCTGCCACTCGACGAAGGCATAGCCCTCGGCGGCGGTGGCGCTGATCGCCTGGGCCGCGCCCATCGGCACGGCATGCCCCCCGACGGCGGGGCTGACCGCGCCATGCAGGGGATCACTGACCGCCATGGTCAGGGTGACCTCCTCGACGAAGTTGGCCTGGACCGTGGCCCCGATCACGCCGTTGACCGTGGCCGTGGTGCTGATGGCATTGGCGTCGCCCAGGGTGGCGCTGCCCGCCGTCGCCGTCCAATTCACGAAGACGAAGCCGGGATTGGCCGTAGCCTCGATGTTCACCGGCACGCCGACCTCTACGATGTGGGCGCCGACCGCCGGATCCGTCGTGCCGGCGGAACCGTCGTTGACCGCCATGGTCAGAGTGGCTGTCTCCGGCGGCTCATCCGCGAAGTTCGCCTGCACTGTGGCCCCCCCGGCGTCGTTCACCGTGACGGTGGTGTTGGTGGCGTTGGGCGCGGCAATCGTGGCGTTGCCCGCCGTCACCGTCCAGCTCACGAAGACATTCTCGCCGGACGGGCTCGCCGTGATCGTCACCGGTGTGCCCACCTCCACCTCGTGCGACCCGACAGCTGGCGTCGTCGTCCCGTAGCCGATGGGATCGACCGCCATGGTCAGCGTGGCGGTCTCGGGTGGGGTGGTGTACTCGTAGGCGCCCATGTCCACGATGGCCCCACCCCCGAGGAAGTCGAGGATGCGGTCGGTCCCGTCCAGATCCACGGCCAGGGCGGCGGGGACACCGGCATTGCTGCCGACGTCGATGGAGGGGGACGTCGCCTGGAGGCGGTAGTTGCCGGTGGCCGCCCCCGCAAAGAGCGGATCCGTGCTGATGTTTCCTGTGCCGGGGGGGATCCCCCCTTGCACATTGCTGTAGGTCACGGCCGTGGTCGTGTCGCGGTCGTAGATGCCGTCCGGCGCGTTGCCCCAGAAGATGGAGTTGACGATGGTGGTCGCCGGGCCGAGGATGGCGATGCCGCCGCCGCCCATGTCGGTGCTGGTGTTGTCGGCAAACGTGCAGTTGGCGACGGCTAGCGTCGGACTTGCGCCGTCCAGCATGATGGCCCCGCCATACGCACCGGTGTTGTCGTGGAACAGGCAACCGCTGATGCTGCCCGTGCAATTGGCGAACAAGGTGATGGCCCCGCCAAGGTTGCCCGAGGTGTTGTTCCGGAAGATGCAGTTCATGAAGGAGGCATCGGCACCAACATCGGCAAAGAACGCGCCACCATAACTGGCGGCTCCGTTGTCGCGGAAGGTGCAGTTGCGGACGGTCGGATTGACGTTGTCGCCGACGCTGAGCATGCCGCCGCCACAGGCGTGCCAGCCCGTGCCGTTGGCATTCCCATTGGCAATGACCAGGCCGTCAAGGATGGTGCTTGCTCCTGGGACGGAAAACCAGTTTACGACCACATGGTACACCTTGCCGCTCGCGCCAAGGTCTCCGTCCAGGATGGTCAGGTTGGCCCGCCAGTCCCGCTGCGAAAGCTCCGTTTCGGTGCCGGCGAAGCCGCCATAGATGGCGACGCCATCCCGCGGCGCGAAGTGGCGATGCCGCGGGTCGTTGCCGTGGATGCCCTCATCATAGAAGTTGAAGCTTGAGGGTACATGCGTCCCTTGCATGACCCAGATCTGATCGCCGGACGCCGCCGTCTCCATGGCGCCCTGCAGGGTCGCGGCATTGGCCCAGCTGGCACCTGTCCCTGTCCCGCTGGCGGCGGACTTTGCATACCATGTCGCCCCAAGGGTCGTCATGGCCGTGAACAGGAGCAATGCCCCCAGCAGATGACCGACTGCCGCCCTTGCCCCAGGGCAGAGCGCCCTATCCTTGATTCCCGCCATGATCCGCTCCTCCGTTGTTGTTTGGCCAGTCGGCAAGCTGCATGCCTGCAGAATGGCCCGTTATGTATAAACGTATATACGTATGGCGTGATGTCAAGCGCTGCCGGCCGATTTTCCCGGATTTTTAGTTTTTGCGCGGTTTTCCCGGCCCGTGGATGTGCTCAAAAGCGCCGAGATCGACAACGACGGCACCGGTGCTGCCGTCAACTATTCTTGGATGGCCGTCCAGGTCGGACGGCAGCTCCCCTGGCACGCGCCCGTTGTCGCCGGCGTCTATGCAGGGGGATCCTGGCTGGAGCCGGTAGTTGCCCTTGACGGGGCCCAGGAAGCGCGGGTCGGCGCTGAGGTTTCCCGTCCCGGTGATTCCATGCTGGACATTGCAGTGGGCGGCCGTGATGGTCTGGTCGCGGTCATGGATGTCGTCGGGCCGGTTCCCCCAGGCGATGGAATTGGCGATGGTGACGCGGGGGCCGAGGACGGCCAGGGCACCGCCTGCGGCATCGCGGCTGGTGTTGTCCGCAAAGGTGCAGTTGCGGATGGCCAGGACGCAATGCGGGCTGTCGGCAAGGATGGCTCCCCCGAATCCGCCGGCATTGCCATGGAAGAGGCAGCCGCCGATCCTAGCCTGGCAATGGTCGAGCAGCCCGATGGCGCCACCGAGGTCATCGGCGGTGTTGTAGCGGAAGATGCAGTTGACGAAGACGGCGTCGGCCCCGAGGTCGGCGAAGACGGCGCCCCCGCCCTTGGCCGCATGATTGCCCTGGAAGACGCAGTTGCGGACGGTGGGGCCGACGCCTGCCCCAAGGCTGATCATGCCGCCGCCGT
The DNA here is from genome assembly GCA_964490525.1 of uncultured Victivallales bacterium. Taxonomy (GTDB): domain Bacteria; phylum Verrucomicrobiota; class Lentisphaeria; order Victivallales; family CAZBDL01; genus CAZBDL01. Next base: position 6,952 of record CAZBDL010000034.1, read on the forward strand.
AGCCATCGTATCCGGCTGGGCCACATGCGTTGCCGCCGGTAATCACCAGGCCGTCAAGGATCGTCTTCGGGCCAGGCTTGGCGTGCCAGTTCACCAGCAGGTGGTAGACCTGGGCGTCGGTCCCGATGCGTCCGTCCAGGATGGTGGGGTTCGCCCGCCAGTCGCGTTGGTCGAGCGAGGTCTCGTGGCCGGCGAACCCCCCATAGACCTCCACGCCGTCGCGAGGCGCGAAATGGCGATGCCGAGGATCGTTCCCATGGTGCGATTCGTCATGGCCGTTGAAGCTGGTCGGGACATAGGTTCCCGCCTTCGCCCAAATCCGGTCGCCGGGCTTGGCCTGCTCCATGGCACCCTGGAGTGTTGTCGCGTTGCCCCAGTCGTCGCCCGTGCCCGAACCTGTCTGCTGCACCTGGGCATGCCAAATGCGCGATTCGGCCTGGGCCGTCATGAGCACCGGTGAGATGCTCAGGAGCATGGCTGCCAGCCTGGTTCCCAGGCGGTGCGCATGGCGATGCGGCAGGCTGCGATGGCGATCCCTCATGATGATGGCCCCTCCTCGTGGTCGGCTCAGGTTCCGCCTGGCGGCATGTCCCGGCCGGGCATGGCGGCACGCCTTCATTTCTCGACGGGCACGACAATGCCGCGCATAATGACGTTCTGGCACAGGGAGAAGATCAGGAAGGTGGGGATCGCGGCAATCACCAGCGAGGCGAAGACCAGCCCCTGCGAACTTCGCATCTGCAGTTGGTAGAGCCAGGGCATCAGCGTCCACATCTTCTGGTCCTGGCAGATGAGCAGGGCCATCATGAAGTTCCCGTAGGCGCCGTTGAAGGCGCCGAGGGCGATGACGGCGAGGATGGGCTTGCTCAGGCTCATGGTGATCTGCAGGAAGATGCGGATCTCGCCGGCCCCGTCGATCGCGGCGCTCTCGTACAGCTCCTGCGGGAGCGAGTCGAAGAACCCCTTCAGCAGGAAGATGCTGTAGCCGCTGGCCATCCCCGGCAGGATGAGCGCGGCAAAGGTGTTGAGCAGGCCGAATTCCCGGAGCATGAGGAAGGCCGGGATCTGGGTGACCATCGGGGGAAAGGCCATGGTCAGCATGAGGAAGAGCAGGATCTTGTAGGACGAGGGGGGGCGGTATCGGCTCAGGGCGTAGGCCGCCAGCGGATTGACGGCCAGGGAGCACAAGATGGTCAGGGCGACGAAGACGACGGTGTTGAAGACCGCGCGGCCGTGCAGGAGCACATAGTCGAGGACGGTGATGAAGTTGCGGACGCAAAACTCCAGGCGCAGCCGGGCCTGGCGCGGGGAGAACCAATGCTCGTGGAGGAAGTCCTGCTGTGGCGGCAGGATGTCGAGCCAGTCGGCATAGGCGGTCCCCAGCGCGGCGTTCACCTGCGCCAGCGAACCATGGGCCTCGCGCAGGTGGTCGCGGAACAGGTTGTCGATGCTGTGGATGCGCAGCGATTCGACCGGTGCCCGGTGCATGTCGCCGGTCTCCGGGTCGCGCCAGCCCTGGAGGAAGGAGGCCCAATCGGCGGCAATCAGATTGTCCTCGGGCAAGCCGGCCGGCAACGCCACGGCTCCGAATCCATCATAAGCCGTCCCGTAGTGGCGGTTGAGGACGGCAATGTCGCGGTATTTGGCAAGGAGGAAATCCTGGTATGGAGCCGAGGCCATGGCGTCCGCCCGGATCCACAGCAGGCTGAGGATTGACCTGACGAAGGCCTCCCAGTCCTCCCGTTGCGCATCCGTATGGTCCTGCCCGGACGGATACCGCGGCGGAAGATGAACCTGCTGCCACGACGTGTAGGCCGTGCCATGGCTCCGGTTGTAGCTGTCGATGTCCTTGGTGTATTGCGTCATCAGGTAGGTGTTCCTAAAGAAGCCGTCGATGCTGAAGTAGTACCGCGCGTGGATCGGCGCCTGTTCCTTGAACGCCTGGTATTCGCGGTGGAACGCGGTGGCTCCCGGGGTCACAGTCCGGGTTGTGTAGTCGGCCGGAAGCACATGGAAATGGTTCCAGCCGATGAACTTGACGCCGAGGTCCCGGTTCAGTGCCTCGAGGTCGCCAGCGAAGCGGTCGAACATGGCCTTCTTGAACGCCCGCAGGCGCCCGGGCGCCGTGCCCCGTGACACCGGGCAATGGATGTAGCCTAGCTCGAAATAGTGGTGGGGAAGCTCCCTGCCCCTGATGAATCCATGCCAGGCCTCGGCCATCGCCCGGTTCGGCGGCGTCGGCGGGACGAGCAGCCGGAACGATGGCCATGGCTGGTCCAGCGCCGCCTGCATGAGCCCCAGGTTCTCGTTGAAGAACCCCTCGGCGTCCTTGCGGTACAGGGCCAGGTCGTCCACCAGGAAGTCGGGGACAAGCTTCGCCTCCGGGGTGTCGACGCCGCTCTTGGTCGTCCCGGCGATCATCAGCAGAAACGGATAGACCATGGTGACGGCCCCCAGCCCCAGAGCCAGGTAGATCGCGGCCACCAGCAGCCTGACCCGCGCGCTCCGCCGTCCGATCCTGGAGATGATGGGCATGTGCCTGGATTTCCTTGGCCTGCGTGGCTATTTGCCTTGTCCGGCAGTCCTGAATTCGACCCGGGAGAGGATGCGGAGCTGCTGGACGGTGAACCCGATCATCAGGAAGCCGAGCATCCAGGCCATGGCGGTGGCCGGGCCGAGCTTGAGGAAGGTGAAGGCCTCGTACCAGATGCGGAGCCCGGCCGTCTCCGTGCCGGCGGCGCCGCCGGTCATGGCCAGGATGTTGCCGGTCTCGCCGAACCACGAGCCGATGAACACGCCGATGAAGTTGATGATGATCAGGGCCTTGAGGCTCGGGAAGATGATGAACAGGATCTTGTCGACGAACGTCGCGCCGTCGATGTCCGCCGCCTCGTAGTAGTCGTCGGCGATCCCCTTGAGGGCGGCCAGGTAGATCAGGCAGCCGGGGCCGATGCCCGCCCAGACCATGGGGACGACGCAGGCCAGCATGGCCGTGCCCGGGTCGCCGAGCCACCGGAACGGCTCGGGCAGGCGGGCGAAGAGGGTCGTCGGCAGGTTGGCCAGGGACTCGCCGAGCGGCGCCCCGCCGGGGAAGAGGATGGAGAAGGGGACGGCGGCGCAGGTGGCGAAGAGCAGGAGCCCCGTCAGGGCGAAGCCGCAGGCCAGCAGGCGCATCCGATAGAACATGACGCGGCGGGCGAAGATTAGGCAGAGCGCCAGGAGCAGCAGCCCGAGGGCGATGAAGCCGATGGCGGGAATCCGCATGACCAGGGCGTTGAGCGCGCCGTTCTCGGAGGGGTCGTAGAACTGCTTCCAGAGGAGGATGGTCACCAGTCCCGTGATCACCGCCGGCAGGTAGTAGACGATGCGGAAGAGCAGCTTGCCCACCGGGATCTCCTGCAGCATGATGGCCAGGAAGATCGGGGGAATGAAGGTGAGCGACATGATCAGGAAGCTGTAGCGCAAGGAGTTCCAGAGCGACATCCACCAGGCCTGGCTGAAGATGACGTCGCCGAAGTTGTCGATCCCCACCCATGCCGAGTCGCCGATCAGGCGGTAGTCGTAGAAGACCATGGCCGATCCCCTGATGAGGGGGACATACTGCCACACGAGGATGGTCGCCACGGCCGGGGCCAGGAGCAGGTAGGCCCACGCATGGCGCCGGAACTGCCAGCCCGTCCCGCCGCCGTCCTGCGCCGTCGGCGTGAAGGCCCGGAAGATGTTGCGGAAGACGAGGGCGAAGCCGACGACGATGGCGGTGAGGGCGAGGCCGGCGCAGGCCCTCCGCCAGCGCCGCTCCTTCGGCGAGACGGCGCCGATCATCACCTCGTTGGCATGGTGGTTCGCGCGGCGCAGCAGATCCTGGAGCAGGTCGAGCCGCTGCTCCGCGTCCTCGGGCAGGGCATCGTTCAGCGCCAGGCGCTCCGCCTGGTGGATGGGGATGGTCATCAGGTCATACGCGTAGTTGCTGCCCTTGCCGTAGGGCTCCGGCTTGCCGGAGGCGATGGCCAGCTCGAAGGTCTCCGCCCAGCCTGGCGGCGAGAGGCGCTCGATCTCCGCATAGCCGAACTGGCGCAGATAGCGCGGATTGAGGAAGCGGCCCAGTCCCCCCTCGACCATGATCCGCGTCTTCACCTCGTTGGCTTCCTCGCTGTCATAGAACCGCATGTATTCCCATGCCGCATCGCGCACGGCGGGATGCGGGATGCGGGAAAAGAGCCCCATCATGCGGCTGTTCAGCTCGCCGCCGCGGGTGCGCCCGTCCATGAGCAGTCCCTCCCGGGCGAACGGCTCCTGCAGCTCCGCAGGTAGGGGCGGGCCCCAGGGTACGGGCACCATGCCGACGACATCCGGGTTGACCTCGGCGAAGAGCTTCTCGTCGATGTTGGTGAACTGCATGCCGATCTCCCCCCGGCTCCACTTGACCCACTGGTCTGCCGCCTCCTTGTAGGCGTAGCCGCGGCGGATGTTCCCCTCCCTGTCCCGCCACTTCTCCGTGCTGAGCAAGGTGTAGTAGTCCAGTGCCTTGGCCGCCTGCCGGCAATCGAAGGCGCAGCGCCATTCGTCCTTCTCCTCGTCATAGGTCATGGCCTCGCCCCCCGCCGACCAGAGGAAGGTCACCCACCACCACGACTCGTGCTTGCCGCTGCCCAGCATCATCCCGTAGATGCCCCGCGACGGGTCGGTGATCGTCCGGGCGGCATGCATCATGTCCTCCCACGTCCAGTCGTTGGCGGGGAAGGGGATGCCGTGCTCGACGAAGAGATCCTTGCGGTAGAGCACGATCTTCCCCAGTGCCCCGCCATACGGCAAGGCCCAGGTGCGCAGCTCCCCGTCGCCGCCCCGCCGCCGGATCACCGGCCACAGCTTGGGATTGATGCGGAAGGCGATATCCTCCTGGCTCATCTCCGCCAGATAGTCGTCCAGCGGATACAGGAAGTTGTTGTCGATGTAGGTGTCCGACTTCCGGAAGTTGATGTACAGCACATCCGGAGCCAGCCCCCCGGCGATCGCCAGGAGATCCGTCTCCACCCCCTCGACCTCGATCCCCGTGAACGCCGAGAGCCGCACCTCCACGTCGTCCCAGGCGTAGTTGCCGTAGATCTCCGGGTGCGCCTGGTACCGTTCCCGATAGCGCTCGGCGAAGATCGCCGGGAAGCGTGTGCGGAACAGGTCGACGGCGGCGTTCTCGGCCCGGGCCGCCGTGTCGGTGCGGCTGGGATCAGGCAATCCGAACACCTTGACGTGGATGACCGTCTTCCCCCCGTGCTCTTCGATGCCCCCGGCCAGGAGCGGCGCCGCCAGGATCCCCAGCAGCAGGCCAAGCAACGCGCTGCGCCATGGCTGCGCCGAAGGCGGGAAAAGCCCCCGCTGGCCGCCTGCCACTCTGGCCCGGCGGTTGCCCATCCGTGTCCCCAGGAAAGCAGGCGGAACAACGCAAGCCCACGATCCATGCCCGGGCGGCTTCAAGGCGAGTTCGGACATGTGGCCAAAATCCCCTGTTCGCGTTGGGAAGAGCGGTGACGTGTGGCGTTCCGGGGGCAATATACATGTAAACGTCTATACGTCAAGTGCGCAAAAAAACGCTCTCGCTAGTGCCCTTGCCGGGGCCATGGGCTAACGGGCGCGCTCTTCGGGGCGAAGGGCTACGGAGGCGCGGACAACCAGCTTTCCGGGCAAGACGACCGGCGGCTGAGGCTGGTTGGGGTTCCTGACCTGCTGTACCACGTCTTGCAGTGCCTTCTGGCCGCAGCGCATCCGCGGCGTCTCGTAGGTGGTCAGCGGAGGCGTGCTGATGGCCGAGGCCTTGATGTTGTCGAAGCCCATGACCGACACCTCCTCGGGAACCTTGATGCCCTGTTCATGAAGGTAGGCAAGAGCACCGAGGGCGCGGAGGTCGGTGGTGCAGAAGACGACGTCGGGACGTGAGCGGGCATTGCGGCTGCGCATGAACAGGCGCCGGGTGGCCTCATAGCCATCTTCCGGTGAACCCACGGCGGCCTCTTCCACCAACTTGCGGTCGTATGTCAACCCATGGCGCTTTAGCTCTAGCCGATACGGCTGTAGCCGCAGGTCATCAAGCAAGCCGACGAAGCCGATGCGCTTGTGCCCATGTCCGAGAAGAAAGCGTATGGACTCCTGGAAGCAGGTTTTCAGGCAGAAGTTGACGCCCTTGTCGATACGGCCTTCGCGTTCAAGGATGATGGCATATGGGCGTCGGTCCTGCTTTTCCAGCATCTCGATGAGGTCCGGGAACTCGCCGAGCATGACAAATCCCGCATGCTCGCGGTGGGATTTGAGCAGCTCAGGAGAGTACGGGATCAGCTCGATGCCGACGCCCAGGGCGGAGGCCTCGCCGAGCACGCCATTGAGCTTGTCAGCATTCATTTCCCAGTTGACGGGATTGTGCCGGTTCTCAAAAAGATTTGGGGAGAATATGACCAACCCGATGGTCATCCCCCCGGTTCCTGCCGGGGCTGAATCCCGGACGAAGGATCCCCGTCCGGAAGTCCTCACCACGAGGCCAGAGGAGACCAGTGCGTCATATGCCTTGCGCACCGTGCCCCGGCTGACACTGAATTGCCGCATCAGTTCCGGTTCGGTTGGCAACAACGCGCCTGGTGCCCATTCTCCAGCGCGGATCTTCTCCTCAAGGTATCGCCGGATGATGACGTGCCGGGGAATGCTGGGGTCGAAGTCTTCCATGATGCTCTTGTCTGATTTTGTACGTTTAGACGTTATCGCATTACCATGCCCCAACATCAATTGACTTCAAGCGCCCATTGCGGGAGGTGCCGATTTCCGACCGGCTGGCCCCGGCCATAAGGAGGGCTTCTGGCCGTCAAGCAGTGTCCAGGCGCACATGGCACCGTTTTCCTCCGGGTGTACATTGCCGTGGGTGAGGGGAATTCATCGGCTCTTGACGACAGGGTTGGCCATGCGCCGTTTCCGCAAGACGATCCGTGATCCGGGAACCGTCCGGCGTCCGCGTCGGGGGGCCTCGCTGCCGGTCGATGCGACGGTCGATCTGCATGGCAAGACGGCGGAGGCGGCGCTCCGCGAGCTGGCGGATGTCCTGAACGACAACGAGATCCACGCCCTGCTCGTGGTCCATGGCAAGGGCGAAGGCATCCTGCGCCGTCGGGTGCGCGCCTTCCTGCGGGGGCATGCCGAGGTGCGCGAGATCCGCCTCGGCGAGGAGGCGGGATTGCCCGGCGGCGACGGCGTCACCTGGTGCCGCCTGAGCTGACGAGACCCCCCATGGTATGCCGGTTTCGTCGAAACCGGCACGGCCTGCGACGGCGCCCCGCGCCCAAGCTGCCGCCACCCCGCGGCGCTTTCGCGAAAGCGCCATGCCGGATCCCGCGCGGCGGGTCGGTGCGGCCGTCTAGCCGATGAGCAGGCGGATGGCGGCGATGGCGGTGAGGATCTCGACGATGCGTTCGAAACGGGCCTGGTCGAGGCGTCCGGCGAGCCAGATGCCGAGCGCGGCCCCGACCAGCACCAGCGGGGCCAGCTCGAGGTTCAGCCGGAGCGACGGCCCGGTGATCAGCCCGAGTCCGGCGCTGAACGGCACCTTGATCAGGTTGACCATCAGGAAGAACCAGGCGACCGTGCCGATGAACTCCCGC
>CAZBDL010000035.1:0-14376 GCA_964490525.1 uncultured Victivallales bacterium
CCCGCTCCCCCTTCGACAGGCTCAGGGCAGGCTGCGGGCGAACCTCTGTCTCCCGAAGAGCCAAGCCGATGACGAGGACGAGCACGAGCACGAGCACGACGCGAAGCCCTCAGCCCGGAGCCCTGATGGGGCGAAAGAACGAGGGGCCGGATGCCTACCACACGGTCCGGACATGCCGGTAGCCCCGAATGAGGGCGTCCTTGGTGATGATCGCGGCATTCTCCTCGCGCGCGGTCGCCACGATGATCTGGTCGGCCGGGTCATGGTGGAAGGGCTGCGGCAACATGGTTGATCGACAGGCGATCCGCGGGGTCAAGGGCACCAGCCGCAGCCTGGGCATCTGCAGGGCCAGCGCGATCCATTCCTCCGGATCGCAGGAGATGCCGAGGCGGCCCTTCTCGACCAGCTTGCAGAATTCCCAGACGGAGATGGCCGAAAGCAGGATTTCGGGACACCGCTCCGGGCTGTCCATGGCACGCCGGGCAGCGCGCGAGAGCCTCCCCGGGGCCATGTTCCACCAGACCCAGGCATGCGTGTCCAGCAGGCAGGTCATCGGCAGGCGTCCCAGGCGTCCTCGCCCAGCGGCGAGACGATGTCCTTCTCGAAGACCAGGGCATCGGCGAGGCGTCCCGCCTGCGGGGTTGTCCCGGCATGGGGAATGACCTCCGCGAGAGGCTTGCCGCGCTTGGTGATGAGCACCGGCTCCTTCCGCGCGGCAATCTCGCCCAGCACCTGAAGCGCGTGGGCCTTGAACTCCGTGACGGGCATGGTCCTCATCTCGGCTCCTTTCCTCGGGCGGGCGTCCCGGGCTTCCTTATTATAGTCATTGCCGATGGTCATTTCAAGCCCGCAGGGCGGATGGCGGGGGCGTCGGGCGTCAGCTCCGCTTCCCCCCTCCCGCGCTTGCATCCGCATGGGGACGGGCTATGTTGTCGATAATACAGCACACCACAGCACAGTATGCCTTGTCCCTGGCCCGCGCCGTCGGCGGCGGGCCGGCGGGAGGCGGCAAGCGGAAGGACGCATGGCGATGGCGATCGACGCGGTGTTGGCGGGGTACGACCGATTAATGGCGGAGCGCGGGGAGCGGCTGCGGCGCTTCCACGACCCGGCGGGGGAGGAGCGGCTGCTGGTGATCCAGCGTCCGCCCTCGCGGATCTGGAGCGACTGCAACACGGTCGGGAGGATTGTGGACAACAACCTGGCCTATCTGGAGGCGAGCGTGGCGTTGCCGTGGAGCGACGACCTGCCCTATCTGGAGCCGTGGATCGGCACGGGAGTCTTCGCCAACGCCTTCGGCTGCGAGTACGTCTTCCGGGAGCATGACGCCCCGCACACGCACTATGCCTGCCGCACGGTCGAGGAGGCCCTGGCGCTGCCCGATCCGGACTGGCGCCAGGCCCCGGTCATGGGCATGGTGCTCGAGGCGATCGACGCGCTGAAGGCGGCGACGCAGGGGCGGATCCCGATTGCGCTGACGGACACGCAGTCGGCGTTCGACACGGCGACGCTGGTGATGGACGCGAGCGAGTTCTTCATCGCCTGCTACACCGAGGAGGCGTCGGTGATGGCGCTGATGCGCCGGATCAACGACCTGATCATCGCCTTCTCGCGGGCGCAGATGGAGCGGATCGGGGAAGGGCTGGTGGCACGGCCCGGGCATATCATGACGGGGGCGCCGTTCCTTTCCGGCGTGTCGATCTCGGACGACAACCTCGCGGTCTCCTCGCCGGAGGTCAATGCGCGGGTGTCACTGCCCTTCGATGCGGAGCTGGCGGCGGCCTTCGGGGGGCTGGCGATCCATTCCTGCGGCGCCTGGGCGCACACCATGGCGGCGGCGGCGGCGATTCCCGGGGTGACGATGCTGGACATGGCGCTGTCGCGGGAATGCGACCCCAACCCGAACGACCCGCGGGCGGTGCGCGAGGCGCTGCGCGGCACCGGCGTGATCGCCAAGGTGCGGGTGGGGGGCGACATGGACGAGGTCGAGGAGATCCTCCGGCTGCTCTATGCGCCGGACCTGAAGCTGGCGGTGGAGATCGCGTACTCGCCGGAGCATGCCGAGGCGAACTACCGCCGGATCCGCAGCCAATACGCGCGCCTGGCGGCGCGCGGCGAGATGGCGGCATGAGCCTCATCAGGATCGACCGGCAGGCGAAGACTCCGGTCTACCGGCAGGTCGTCGACCAAGTGCTGGCGGCCTTGCGCGAGGGGCGCCTGCGCCAAGGGGACGCCTTGCCGTCGCTCAACCGCCTGGCCGAGGAGTGCGGCATCGCGCGCGACACCGCCGTCAAGGCCTATGCCCTGCTGCGTCGCCGCGGCGTGCTGCATGCGCGCCACGGCAAGGAGTACTACGTCCTCAACGCGACCCCGCCGCCGGCCCTGCGCTGCCTGCTGATCATGGACGAGGCGAGCATGTACAAGCGGCGCCTGGCCGAGGGCTTGCGATCCGGCCTCGAGGCGGGGGGCGGCACCCTCGACGTCTTCCTGCACAACGGCAGTGCGGCCGCCCTCGGCGCGCTGCTCGACTTCACGGCCGGAGCCTATGACGCAGTGGCGGTGGTCCCGACCCTGGACCGCGCCGCCACGGCGGCCATTCTCGCCCGGCATCCGGGCACCCGCTTCATCGCCCTCGACCGCGACCTCGGTGACGCCCGGATTCCCGCCGTCCACCAGGATTTCGCGGCCGGCACCGAGGCGGCCCTGAGGTCCGGACGGCGGCGCCTGGCGCACTATTCGGCCCTGGTCCTCGCGGCGGAGACGCGGGAAGGGCACATCGTCGCGGAGATCGCCGCAGGCGCGGCCCGCTTCGCCAAGGCGGCGGACATGCCCTTCCGACGGCGCGGCGAGGCGCGGCCGGAGCGCGGCGAGGCGCTGCTCGTCCTCAGCGACGAGGGGCTGGTCGCGGCGGTCCAGGCGGCGGCACGCAAAGGCCTGGTCCCAGGGCGCGACTTCGGCCTGATCTCCTACAACGAGACCCCGATCAAGGAGATCGTCGCCGGAGGCATCGCCACCATCTCCGTCGACTTCCACGCCATGGGCATGATGGCGGCACAGCTCCTGCGCGACGGCAGCCAGGATCGCCTCGTCGCCCCCACCCGGCTGATCCTCCGTCCGTCCCTCTGGGATTGATTTCCCGGTACCAGGCACCTATACTAAGCGAATATGGTGGTTTTGGCACACCAACAAGAACGCGCAACGTTCAACCCTCAGCGTCCAAGGGCGATCGTTGATTCGTTGAGCGTCGGGTATTGGTTGTGTGTCGGCATGTGCCACGGAAACTTTTCCAGGAGGGGTGAGGCATGAAGTCAAAGTACAGCATTGCGCGGACAAACCTGGTCTGCTGGGTGACGACGATCCTGCTGGTGAGCGCCTGCTTCGTGGCGTTCTTTGTCCATCAGAAATACCAGGACTTCCGGCAGACGGCGCAGCTATTGCGGGATCAGCAGGAGAAGGTCATCACCGAGACCCTTGCCCAGGATGCGGCAGGCACGGCGCGGGTGATCGCGACCAGCCGCAGGGCCGTGGCGGAGATGCAGGGAGAGGCCTTGGCGGCCCACCTGGCGGGACTGCTCCGCGAGATGAGGCCAGGCCAGGACCATGGCGGCAACCTGATGGTCCTGGACGGGGCGGGCCAGGTGGTGCTGATGCCCGAACGGGGATTTCTCCATGACCATCGCGACGAGATCCTGCCGGTGCTGGCCAAAGCGGCGGCGGGTCGCGATGCGGGAACCGGCGACATGCCCATGGCGAAGGGGCCATCCCGCCTCCGCTGGCACAGCGAGACGGTAACTGATCCAGCCTGGACGGTGTTTGCGCTGGGCGACCTGCGCCGGGCGGAGAAGGCGGTCGCCACCAATCTCAACCGGCTGCGCGTCGACTTGGTGCTGGAGACGGCCTTCATGGTGCTGGTGGCCGCGCTGGTAACCCTGGTGGCGGTGCGCTTCGCCTATGTCATGGCCCGGCGCATCCACCGCGAGGTGAGTGCCCTGACCGGCTTCTGCCGGGCAGGCCTGGCGGAGGAGGCGCGCCTTTCCCCGGAGGATTTCCAGTTTGGGGAATTTGCCGAGATCGGTCAGGCGGCGGCCAGCATGGTCCGCCAGATCCGCGGCCTGCTGGCCGAACTCAAGGGTGCGGCGATCCGCTCGACCCTGGCCAGCCAGACGCAGAGCGCGGTCCTGGCAAGCGTCAGCCACGATCTCCTCTCGCGCCTGCATGGCATCATGGGCACGGCGCAACTCATGCAGGCCGAGGACACCGCCAGCGAGGAAGACCGGCAACGCGGCATCGAAACCATTCTGGCCTCAGGGAGGGCCATTGCCACCATGGTCGAGAACGTCGACTACACCAGCGTCCTCGACACCGAGCGGTTTTCCTCGCGGCCGGCTCCCTGCAGCCTGCGCCGCATCCGGGAGCAGGCGTCGCGAATCCTCCAGCGTGCGGCGGACGCCCGCGGCCAGCAGCTCGTCTGGGAGATCGGCCCGGACGTCCCAGACGGCATCGTCAGCGATGAGCGGCTGCTCCGCCACATCCTGCTGAACCTTGCCGAGATCGGCATCTACGGCGGCACCGGCGGACCGGTGCGCATCGGCATCCGCCGGATCGCGTCGCAAGCCGAATCTAACAGCCTGGGCCTGGCCTTGGAGCTCCATCTGGGCAGCACGGAACTGACGGCGACGGAGCTGGACGAGATCCGGCAGTTCCCGAACGTTTCCCGGCGCCATGCCTCCGCCAGCCTCCGCATGGCCATCTGTCGGCGCCTGGCGGAACTGCTGGGCGGCACCTTCGAGGCCGGACTCGACGGCCAAGGGGGGCTGGCCTGCACGGCCAAGATCGGAGCCCAGGCGGACATGGCAACGGCGACGACCGAGGACAAGGCCCGCGAAGTTCCGGCGGGCAAGGCCGCCGTCTTGCCGGCAAAGATGAGCATCCTGCTGGTCGAGGACGACCCCGTCAACCTCGAGGTCGTCGAGCGCATGCTCCGCCACTTCGGGGCGACGGTGGCGACCGCCACGGACGGTGCCTCGGCGCTCGCTCTGTTCCAGGCCGGCAAGCCCTTCGACCTGATCCTCATGGACTGCGAGATGCCGGGGATGGACGGCTATGCCGCGACGCGCGAGATCCGCCGCCGCGAGCAAGGCGGACGGCGCGTGCCGGTGATCGCCGTCTCGGGCTATGCCATGCCCGAGGACGAGGACCGGTGCCGCGAGGCGGGGATGGACGGGCTGCTGGCCAAGCCGGTGGCAATGGACGACCTGCGCGCGACCCTGGCGAAGTTCGCCCCCTAGCGGGAGCGGGTTGTTGCCGTTGCCGGGAATGCCACCCTTCCGCACCCTCGGCGGACCGCCACGGTACGCCGACTATTTGGGGAGCAGATTGTTCGGGGTGATGCGGGGCCGCCACTCCACGTGGAAGTCGGAGAAGAGGTGGTTGGCCCCCTTCTGATGCCGCTCGGCCAGCACATTGTAGTAGTAGTCGGTGCTTTCGGGATCCTCGGCCTGCTGCTGGATCAGGTCGTGGGCATCGAACATGATCACCAGGTCGTTCGGCTTGCTCAGCCGGTAGTGCGGGATCTTCTTCGTGTAGAGCAGGAGGTTGTAGGCGTAGGAGATCTCGACGTCGTAGTAGTCGTTGCCGTCGAGGTCGGTGAAGTCCCGCTTGGTCGGGTTCATGTCCCCGGGGCACATGTAGAAGTTGATCAGGGCGAAGCCGCCCTGCACGGGCGTGCCCTCCTCGCCCTCCTCATACTCGAGCCTGCCCTTCTTGTAGAGCCCCGGCGGCGGCTTGATGAAGCCGACCCAGATGCCGCTCTTGCCCGGCGAGAACCACCACCAGCCGCCCGCCTCGTCCTCACCCGCCTCGACATAATGAGGAGGATAGCGTCCCTCGTTGTCATCGACATACGAGGCGACATTCAGGCCGTGCTGCTTCAGCAGATTGATACAACTGATGCGGTACGCCAGCTGCTTTCCCTGCTGCAGCGCCGGCAAGAGCATCGACATCAAAATGGAAATGATGCCGATGCAGACCAGCAGCTCAATCAGGGTGAAGCAGCGATGGCATGCCGTAGCCGACCGGACAACGCTGCCTAACCTTCTCATGGCTGTTCCTTGTCTTTGTCTTGACTGACGTCTTCGGCAGTTGACGCACCTCCGGGTGGACACATGCTTCCGCCAAATTCACGAAGCCGACGATGGGGACAAAAGCACCTTGGGAGCGGCAATGACGCGGGAAACCAACTTCAACCAACTCACCGCAAGAGTATTGTACCAAAGAAACAACCCCGTGTCAAGGGCTGCGGCGCAGACAACCATGGCCTCGGCACCCCGGCCCCCCACCGAGAGGGCGTGCCACGGGCCCCGGATCAGGGGTCGAAGATGGGGTGCGCGGCGGCAATCTGGTCGACGTTCTCCGGGGTGACCAGCAGGAAGCGCCGGTCGAAGGCGGCCTGGGGCTCCTCGGGCACCTTGCCCTGCCCGGGCTCAAAGTCAGGCCGGGTGACCACCGCCGCCAAGATGGCACCCGCCCGAATCGCCTCGCGATACGGCCGGACATTGCTGCGGAAGAGGACGAAACGCGGCCGATCCTCGGACTCGGCGGACTTCCAGATGGCCATGTCGGCGGGATTCTGCGACAGGCCCACGAAGGAAATGATCAGGGTACAATCGCGGTTCTCGGCGAGGATGCGGTCCAAGGCCGATGCCGGTGTCTTCTTGCGCAGGTGAATGCGCCGCTCCGGCGACATCGGGCGTCCGCCATCTGTCCCGGCCGCGCGCTCCTCGGGAAAGGGCGAGACGATGTCGATGATCGTCACCGCCGTCCCCATGCCCTCGCGGAGACCGGCGAGCCCGGCCACAAAATGATGCTCGGTCGAGGCCTTGTCTTCGACGATGACCAAGGCGGTTGATCCGGGCATGGCGGCGGCAAGATGGCGGCCCAAGACCAGTCCGGCGACGCGCGAGTCGAAGGCCTCGACCGCCGCGCGGTCGACGTTGCTGCCGCGCAACGACCGGAGGGCGATGACGCTGCCCCCGCCCATGACGACCAGCAGGAACGCCAGCATCAGCAGGATGCGCCACGGCCCATCCTTGCCGCTGCGGGCGCAGACGACCATGCCGACGATGCCAACGGCCATGGCCAGGCCGGCAATGAGATAGGTCATCATCTCGGTGCGCTCCGCTCATGGGGGTTGCCGTCAACATATTGCCCACCAAGGGAATTGGCAAGCATGGGTGGCGTGCCTGGCAAGCCACGCTCCGCCTGAAGCAACATGCGACGCCCCTATGCCGCGCTGGAAATTTCCTCCATGTGGCATCTATTTCCGCAACCCCAACCCGGCGAGGCGAACCATGCTCCATTTCGGTGACGGCCAGACGGTGCTCTTCATGGGCGACAGCATCACCGACTGCGGGCGCAGCCGCGAGAATCCGGCCCAGCTTGGCGGCGGCTACGCCGCGATGACCGCCGCCCGCCTCGACACCCTGATGCCCGAACTAGCCCTGCGTCACCTCAACCTCGGGATCAGCGGCAACCGCGTCATCGACCTCAAGGGCCGTTGGGACACCGACTGCCTGGCCCTGCGGCCCGACATCCTCTCGATCCTCATCGGCATCAACGATGTCTGGCGCCGCTATGACCGCAACGACCCGACCCCGGCCGAGGCCTTCGCCGCCGACTACCGGGCGATCCTGACGGCCGTGCGCCAGCAGTGCCCGGCCTGCCAGATCATCCTGCTCGAGCCCTTCGTGCTGCCGGTGCCCGCCGACCGCCAGACCTGGCGCGAGGATCTCGACCCGAAGATCGCCGCCGTCCGCGACCTGGCCCGCGAGTTCGCCGACGCGTATGTGCCGCTGGACGGCCTCTTCGCCGCGGCATCCGTCCGCCGCGAGCCCGCCTTCTGGGCCGGGGACGGCGTCCACCCCTCCCCCGCCGGCCACATGCTCATCGCCGAGGCCTGGCTCGCCGCCGCCGGGCTGGCCTGAGCCCATTCACAGGGAGTCCCCGCCGTCCGTCACCCGGACATTGCCCTGTCAGCCAGGATCTTTGCGCCACTGGCTTGACCTGACCGCCCGTCCCGGGGATATTAGAGGACGGGAGTGACCGGTGACCGGTGACCAGTGACCAGTGACCGGTGACCAGTGACCGGTGACCGGTGATTGACAAGGGCGACCGGCAGCATGCAACCCATGATCCGACGATGATCGACTTGCACACGCACAGCAATGCCTCGGACGGGACCTGCCGCCCGGCGCAGCTCTATGCCGAGGCGGCGGCGCTGAGGCTGACGGCGGTCGCGCTGGCGGACCATGACACCACTGGCGGACTGGCGGAATTCCTGGCGGCGGAGCTGCCCGGCGGCCCGGTGGCCGTGCCCGGGGTCGAGATCTCGGTGGCCAACGCTGACCGCGAAGTCCACCTGGTCGGGCTGTTCATCGAGCTGGACTGCGCGATCCTCGAGGCGCTGCTCAGCGAGATTCGCAACGGACGCGACGCCCGCAACCAGCTGGTGGTCGAACGGTTGCGCGGCATGGGCTACGAGATCACGCTCGCCGAGGTGCAGGCGCTGGCCGGGGGCGACTCGATCGGGCGGCCCCTCTTTGCCCAGGTGCTCATCGCCAAGGGATATTTCCAAACCACCCAGGAGGTCTTCAACCGCTGCCTGAAGCGCGGCGCCCCCGCCTATGTGCCCCGGTCGCTGCCTGCCCCGGGCGCCGCCATCGCCGCCATCCACGCCGCCGGCGGCCTGGCAATCTGGGCGCATGCCCTGCACCGCTCCGCCCGCGAGGAGGCGGCCTTCCTCTCTGACCTCGACAAGCTCACCGCCCTGGGGCTTGACGGCATCGAGACCCGCTATCCATCCTTCACGCCCGACCAGACGGCGCTTCTCGAACGGGCGGCCCGCGACCGCGGCCTGGCGGTCAGCGGCGGCACCGACTACCATGGCGCCAGCCAACCGGGCATCCTTCTTGGACGCGGCCAGGGCGACATGGCCATTCCCGACGCGGTCTATGACGCCCTGCGGGAACGCCATCACCAGCGCCAGCAGCCAAGGGGATGATTGCGCCATGCAGCCAGGCACATTTCCCCGACGGACGGGTTGCCCATGCGCCCATGCCGGGGTATCTGTAACCGGTCTCCATGGCCGTCGCGACCCCCGCCACGGATGACTCGACGCCAGCTAAAAGGGAAAAGCATGCCAATGTCCCAAGACCCTCAGGATCCCCTGCGCAATCCGCACTTCGCCGGCCGCATCCTCGGGCCGGACGGGCGCCCGTTCGACATTCCCCCGGAAGGCACGCTTGGCGTGCTGGCGCTGGGGGCGGCGGGCCTGCTGGCCTGGCGCAAGCGACGCGGTACGATCGAGTCGTCGTTCGTCAAGGCCGAGCCCCCCAAGCAGGGGGCCGGCGGCCAGGATCAGGGCAAGGGCAAGGGGCGCCGTCGCCGCCGACCCGCCGCCACCCCGCAGGGAAAGGACGCCGCCGATGGCCCGCAAGCTGGTCAATAAATTCCTCCTGATCGGCTGGGACGGGGCCGACTGGAAGGTCATCAACCGGCTGATGGACGCTGGCCAGATGCCGACCCTGGAGCGCCTGGTCAACGGCGGGGTCAAGGGCAACCTGGCGACGCTCGACCCGCCGCTCTCGCCGATGCTCTGGACCTCGATCGCCACCGGCATGACCGCCGACCGCCACGGCATCATCGGCTTCACCCAGCCCGACCCCGAGCATCAACGGGTGCGTCCGGTGCTGTCGACCTCGCGCAAGGTCAAGGCCATCTGGAACATCCTCATGCAGAAGGGGTACCGAACGAATGTCGTCGGCTGGTGGCCGAGCCATCCGGCCGAGCCGGTGAACGGGGTCTACGTCTCCAACTTCTACCACCACGTCCACTATCCGCTGGACCAGCCCCAGCCGCTGGCCCCCGGAACGGTGCACCCCGAGGAGCTGGCCATCCCCTTCGCCGAGCTGCGCGTGCATCCCGAGGAGCTGACGGCGGCGCACCTGCTGCCGTTCGTGCCGACGGCGGCAGAGGTCGACCAAGACAAGGACAAGCGGCTCTTCTCGCTGGCCAAGATCATCGCCGAGGCCTCCTCGATCCACAGCGTCTCGACCTGGATCATGGAGCACACCGACTGGGACTTCATGGCCGTCTACTACGATGCCCTCGACCACTTCAGCCACGGCTTCATGAAATTCCATCCGCCTCGGCGGGAGGGGATTCCGGAGGAACTGTTCCGCCACTACCAGGGGGTGGTGGACGGCGGCTACCGGTACCACGACATGATGCTCGAGCGCACCCTGCAGCTGGCCGGGCCGGACACGACGGTGATGCTGATCTCGGACCACGGATTCCACTCCGACCACCTGCGGCCGTCGCGCCTGCCGAAGGAGCCGGCCGGGCCCGCCCACGAGCATCGGCCCTACGGGATCATCTGCCTTCACGGGCCGAACATCAAGCAGGACGAACTGGTCTTCGGGGCGACGCTGCTGGATGTGGCACCAACCGTCCTCACCCTCTTCGGCTTGCCGGTCGGGCGCGACATGTGCGGCAAACCCCTGGTGCAGGCCCTGCGCGAGCCGGCGCGCCCGGAGTTCATTCCCTCCTGGGAGGAGGTTCCCGGGGACTGCGGCATGCACACCGCGGAGCGCAAGAACGATCCCTGGGCGGAGCAGCAGGCGCTCGACCAGCTCGTCGCCCTCGGCTACATCGAGCCGCCCGGCGAAAACGCCAAGGAGCACATCGCGCGCTCGGTGCGGGAATCGCAGTTCTACCTGGCGCGGGTGTACCTCAACAGCCACCAGGAGGCGAAGGCCCTGCCCCTGCTTGAGGAACTCTACGCCAAGCATCCACAGGAGACCCGCTACGGCCTGCGCCTGGTGCAATGCTACCAGTCCCAGGGCTACGAGGAGGACGGCCTGGAGCTGCTCCAGACGATCCGCGGGCGGGCACCGAAGCAGACCCCCGCGATGGACCTGCTCGAAGGCAAGCTGCTGCTAGACATGGACCGTCCGGAGGAGGCCCTCACCTTCCTGCGCCGGGCCGAGGAGGCGGAGGGCGACCTGCCAAGCCTGCACCAGAACCTCGGCGGGGTCTATCTGCGCATGCAGCGCTGGGCTGACGCCGAGGCGGCGTTCGCCAAGGCCCTGGAGCACGACGGGGACAGCGCCATCGCCCATCACGGCATCGGCCTGGCGCGGTTGCGCCAGGAGCGCCCGCTGGAGGCCGCCGAGAGCCTGCTCAACGCCATCGGCCTGCTCTACCATTTCCCGACCGCCCACTTCCACCTGGCCGAGGCCCTGATCGCCCTCCACTACCATGAACGCGCCGCCGAGGCCCTTGAGGTGTGCGTCAGCCAGGCCCCCGGCATGCGCAAAGCCCACCTGCTGGCGGCGGACATCTACGACCGGCACCTGGGGCAGCCCGAGAAGGCGGAGGCGCACCGCCGCTTCGTCGAGCTGCGCATCAAGCTGCGCGACGAGAAGCGCCGCCAGCGCCGCCTGGCCGCCATCCGCGGCCCGGCCGAGGAGGCCTTCCAGGCCTGGACCGAGGAGGAGAAGAAGCGCAAGGAGGAGGAGAAGCGCCGCCGCGCGGAAATGAAGAAGGCGCGCGCCGAGGGGCGCACGCTCGGGCGCGGAAAGCGGGACAGGGCGGGGCGTCCCGTCGAGCCCGCCGAGCCAGTGCAGGCCGCCGACATCGTCATCGTCTCCGGCCTGCCGCGCAGCGGCACCTCGATGATGATGCAAATGCTCGCTGCCGGCGGCCTGCCTGTCCTCGCCGACGACCGCCGCGCCGCCGACCAGAACAACCTGCGTGGCTACTTTGAGTACGAGAAGGTGAAGCGCCTCCAGCGCGACAACGCCTGGCTCGGCGAAGCCGACGGCAAGGCCCTCAAGGTCATCGTCCAGCTTCTCCCCTTCCTCCACCGGGCCCACCGCTACCGCATCGTCTTCATGGAGCGCAGCCTTGAGGAGATCGTCCGCTCGCAGGAGGCCATGCTGGCCAATCTCGGCCGCGAGCAGGCGGGCGAGGCGGGACTGCTCGTGCGCACCTACCGCCAGCAGGTCGCGCGCGCCAAGGAGCTGCTCGCCCAGGTCGGCAACGCCGAGATCCTTTGCGTTGACTATGGCGAGACCGTCGCCGACCCCGCCGCCCAGGCCCGCCGCGTCAACGCCTTCCTCGGCGGGAAGCTCGACGAGGCGGCCATGGCCGCCTCCGTCGATCCCGGCCTGTACCGCCAGCGGCAAGGAGGGGCCCCGGCGACCGCCGCTGCGCTCCCCCCGGAGGCGACCCGATAGCGCCGCCCTCTCCGGCTCATCGCCCGGCGTACATCCGCCGGTAATAGTGCTGGTAATCGCCGTCGACGATGTGCGAGAGCCAATCGCCGTGCCCACGGTACCAGTCGATGGTGCGGCGCATGCCCTCGGCGAAGCCGACGGACGGCGTCCAGCCCAGCTCGCGGCGGATCTTCGTCGCGTCGATGGCGTAGCGCCGGTCATGCCCGGGGCGGTCCTTGACATAGGTGATCAGCGACTCGTCGGCGCCCAGCAGCTGCAGCAGTGTCCGCACCAGGTCGAGGTTGGTGCGCTCATTCTCGCCGCCGATGTTGTAAACCTCGCCAGCCCGCCCCTGGCGGTAGGCCAGCCAGACGGCACGGCAATGATCCTCGACAAAGAGCCAGTCGCGGACCTGCAAGCCGTCGCCGTAGACCGGGATCGGCTTCCCCTGGCGGATGTTGTTGATGCACAAGGGGATCATCTTCTCGGGGAACTGGTATGGACCGTAGTTGTTCGAGCAGCGGGTGATCACCGTGTCGAGGCCATAGGTGTGGTGATAGGCGCGGACGAGGTGATCGGCGGAGGCCTTGCTGGCGCTGTACGGCGAGTTCGGCTGGATCGGCGAATCCTCCCGGAACGCGCCCTGCGGGCCGAGCGATCCGTAGACCTCGTCGGTGGACACCTGCAGGAAGCGGCGCACCCCCGCCCCGCGGGCGGCGTCAAGCAGCACCTGGGTACCGAGAATGTTGGTCTCCAGAAAGATGCGCGGCCCGCTGATCGAGCGGTCGACATGGCTTTCGGCCGCGAAGTTGATGACCCCGTCAAACCGATGCTCAGCAAACAGGCGACCCACCAGGTCGGCATCGGCAATGCTGCCCTGCACAAAGCGGTGGCGGGGGTCGTCGAGCAGGTCGGCCAGGCTCTCCAGGTTGCCCGCATAGGTCAAGGCATCGAGGTTGACGACCTGCACGCCGGGCTCGTCCCGCAGTAGCAAGCGCACGAAATTGACACCGATGAAGCCGGCCCCACCAGTGACCAGAATGTTCGCTTCCGTCATGAACCGATCCCCTGGGCTACTTTTCGGCGCCCTTGTCATCGAGTTCCGGGCTCTCCATGGCCGCCCCCTTCTCGTCGCCCTGGTCGGGGGCCGTGGTGGTGCGGCCCTCCTGACGGCGGATCTTGGCCTCAAGGTCACGCATCTGCCTGACCAGGTCGCGCAGTTCGCGGTGATTGTCCAGGCGAATAGCCAGCTCCTTGTGGAGGGCCATGATCTTGCGGTGCAAATCGCGCAGCGCCTCGTCCTTGGCGATCAGCTCGGTGCGCTTCTCGTGCAGGGTCGCGGCCAGCTCGCGCTGCTCCCGGCGCAAGGTGTCGAGAGAGTCTTCCGCCGCCAGCCGGGGCAGGATCGCCAGCAGGAACGCCGCGGCCAGAAGGATTCGTGCCAGGCTCATGATTCGGCTCCATTCGGTTTCACGGGACAGCAACGCCAACCGCCGCCCGCAGATCAATAGATGTGCAAGACGCTGTCGGCCATACCATACCGCGCCAAGGCCGCTCCCGCCAGATAGAGCGAGCCGGTGATCAGCCGCCGCCCGCGGGCCGGGGCATGCAGGGCTTCGTCGAGTTCTTTGCAGGCCGGGACGACGCCCCCCAGCCGTTGCCACTGGGTCGCCAGCTCTGCCGGGTTCGCCGCCGCCCGCCCGCCGCCCGGAACCGGCACAAACCACGCCGCCGTCGCCAGCGGGACGAGGTGGCGCAGGGTGTCCGAGGCATCCTTGTCCGCGAGACAGCCAAACACCAGCGTAAACGCCTCACCGGGATAGGCCTTGGGCAGCTCTTCCGCCAATGCCGCCATCGCCTGCGGATTGTGCGCGCCGTCGATGATCGCCCCATTGGCCAGGCGCTGCCGCCGTCCCGGCCAGCGAACCCGCCCAAATCCCGCCAGCGCCCGGTCGAGATCAATGTCCAGCTTCGGACAAAGATGGCCAAGCACCCCCGCCGCCAGCGCCGCGTTCCACAACTGGATCTCGCCCGGCAAGGAAAGGGAAAACGCCATGCCCCGCCAGGAGACCCGGCGCATCCCGTCCGCCTCTTCCGTCAG
>CAZBDL010000036.1:0-14101 GCA_964490525.1 uncultured Victivallales bacterium
TGCCTTCAACTGCCGTGTCCTCCACAACGAGATCGCCCGCACCTGCTACACCGGCATCTCCTGCGGCTGGTCCTGGGGCTACCGGGAGACGATTTCGCGCGACAACCTGATCGCGGACAACCACATCCACGACATTGGCCAGGGCGTGCTCAGCGACATGGGCGGCATCTACCTGCTCGGCGTACAGCCGGGCACGGTGGTCCGCGGCAACCACATCCACGGGGTGACCAGCGCCGACTACGGCGGCTGGGGCATCTACCCGGACGAGGGCTCCTCGCACCTGCTCATCGCGGGCAACTGGGTGCACGACATCCAGGGCTCGCCCCTGCGCATCCACTATGCCCGCGAGCTGGCGGTGCGCGACAACGTCTTCGCGCGCTCCGCCCAGGAGGGCCTGGTCGGCCTCGGCAAGGCCGAGGGCCATGTCGCCGCCACCCTCGTCGGCAATGTCCTGCTCGGCCCCGCCGCCTGCGTCTTCGAGGGCGGCTACGCCGGCGATGTCAGCCCTTGCCTGCGCAGCGACGCCAACCTCGTCTGGTTCCCCGACGGCGCGATGCCCGCTGGCTGCGCCTACCCGGAATACCGGAAGGACGCCAAGCCCCTCTCCTGGGACGAGTGGCTGGCTGCCGGCAATGACCGCCGCACCGTCGTCGCCGACCCCATGGGCATCGAAACCGACACCGACATTGTCTTCCCCGCGGATTCGCCCGTCCACCGGATCGGCTTCCAGCCCCGCTCCTGGGCCACTTGCGGTCCCCGGGACGACGACTGACGGCGGTCCATCGCCACGTTCAACCCGATGAATGCATGAAAGGACCATTGGACCATGACGAAGCCGCCGTTTTCGGTGTACAGCACATGGGGACTGCATGACGAGCTGGGGGATCGGGTGGAGCTGAGCGAGGCACTGGCGCGGCAGGCGCTGGCCGACCTCAGGCGCTGGGCCCGGCATGGGGTGAAGCAGGACTACTTCCATCTGGACGCCTTCTGGTTCGACCCGAAGCGGGGCTACCGTCATTTCAAGAAGCCGCACTGGCCACGGGGCTTCGGGCCGCTGCGCGACGAGATTCTGAAGGCCGGCATGCGTCCGGGCCTGTGGTACAGCACCAACGGCTATTCCCTGGACGTGCCCGCCTGGCGGGAAAGCCGATGCGCAAACGGGCACTGCAGCCTGGTCGACGGGCCGTACGCCGAGATCTTCGAGGGCGACCTGCACCATGCCGCCGACACCTGGGACGTGCGCCTCTTCAAGTTCGACTTCGTGGACTTCTTCGCCACCCCGGCAAATGTCCGCCGGGCCCCGGCCGAGACCTATGGCCGGGCGGTGGAGCGCTTCTGCGCCATCCTGCGGGGGTTGCGAAATTCACACCCGGACATCCACGTCATCGTGCATTGCGGCTTCGCCCGCAACCAGCGTCACCAGCGCACGGGCTGGCCCTTCCCGGTCGCCGCCGACCCGGCACTGCTCGAGGTGGTCGACGGCTACTTCAGCGGCGACCCGCATCCCATGGACATCCCCCAGACCGACCTCACCCGCAACCTGGATCTCTACCAGGACCGAGCCGTCTGGAAGCTGCACCAGGCCGGCTTTCCCCTGGACCGCATCGAGGACCATGGCACCCTCATGGCCACGACCAACACCGGCTGCTACCGTGGCCGGGCCGGCTTTCGCCGCACCCATCTCGGACAGTTGGCGCGGGGCGGACGGCGCGACCTCTTCTACGGCGATCCGCGCGTCCTCGAAGACGACGACCTGACGGCCATGTGCCGGGCGCGAACCCTCTTCTTCGACGCCTGGAGCCGGCAATTGACGACCCGTTTTCTGGGGTTAGGCGAGCCCGGCCTGGGGCCATGGCATGGGTATCTGACGGGAGGCGGGGCGCGGGGGCTGCTTTATCTGGTCAATCCCACCTTCTCGCGGCAGCGGGTGGAGCTGTCGATCGTCAATCTCGCCACGGCACGGGTGCTGTTCCATGGCGGCCCGGCCATGCCGACGGTGCAGGCCGCACCCGACCGGTTGACCGTCGAACTGGGCCCCGAGCAGATGGCCTTGGTCGGGCTGGGCGGCTACGCGGCAGCGGAACACGAGCTGGGCCATCAGGACGATCCGGCGCCACCAGCCGCGACCACCCTGTTGCCGGTGACCTTCCGCCAGGCGGAGAACGGCCATGACCTGCTGGCCGATCTTTCCGCCCCCTTGCCGGAAGGCGCCCGGCTGCTGGTGGTGGCGGAGGTCCGCGATGGCGAGCCGCGGGATCCCGACGCCCTTCTGCCGCATCTCTTTGCCATGCAGAATACGAACAAGCCGGGTGACACCATGGCGCCGCAATCCCATGCCCTGGTGCGCATCGCCGTGACCCAAGGGCGACGCAAGGTCAAGCCTGAGCGCCTGGTTCCCGAGGTTCCCGTCTGGGCCGGGATGAGCTGGGTCGCCGCCATCTTTGCCCTTCCCGGCGCGGCCCCCTGCCGCATCGGCATCGCCCAGGCCCTCGATCCGCCGCGCCGCCTGACGGCCCGCGCCTACGCCATCCTCGACCGCTGAGGAAGACGTGGCTGCCCATCGCATTTCCGGGCCCGAAATTTCATGGTGACCCATGGCGTCAGACCGGTTGCCTGTCACCTCTGGATATTGGCGGAGCGGGGGTTGATTTAGGGTGAAGGCGTGGGTTGTCACACCACTCCAGCCGGGGTGGAGCGGGGCCATATAATTGATATATTCAATATATATATGTTATAAATTCGATTTTATAAATATCATTCTGTCGCTTATGCTATCTCCTGGGCAAGGTTTCCGGAATGGTTCCGGAGTCCACCCCGCAAGGAGGAGACGAGCATGAAGACGCGCACTTGGGGAGGTCGGCTGCTGGGTGGGGTGCTGTTGCTGGGGATGACGGCGGCGCATGGGGCGGGTACGCTGGTACCGGCGGGATCTGGTCATCAGGCGATGCGGATCGAGGATCATCATCTGCGGGTGGTCATCAACAACGGGTTTGCGCGGACGGAGGTGGTGCAGAGCTTCCTGAATCCGAATGACGCCACGACCGAGGCAGTGTATTCGTTTCCGTTGCCGACGAGTGCGAGCCTGTCGGAGGTGACGGTGCAGGTAGGGGAGGAGGCGATGCAGGGGGAGGTGGTGTCGCGCGGCGAGGCGGACGCGATCTACGGCAAGGAAAAGGACAGCGGGAACAGCGCGGCGAAGGCGGAGAAGAACGGTTTTCAGGACTTTCGGTTCATGGTGGCGAACATCGCGCCGCAGGGCCGGGCGACGATCCGCTTCGTCTACTATCAACCCTTAGACATCGACACGGGAATGGGGCGGTATGTCTATCCGCTGGAGGAGGGGGGGACGGACGATGTGGCGACGGCGTTCTGGAGCCGGAACGATCAGGTTGAGGGGGATTTTTCGGCGGAGGTCGAGCTGAAGTCGGCGTATCCGGTGACGGCGATCCGGACGCCGGGCTTCGCGCCGGTGGCGGAGGAGACATTATCGGACGGGCACTGGCGGCTGCGCTACGAGGTGCCACAGGGCCGCCTGGACAAGGACTTCATCCTTTACTATCGGCTGGCGGACGACCTGCCTGGGCGGATCGAGATGATTCCCTACCGGGCGTCGGCGGAGGGGCCGGGGACGTTCATGCTGGTGGTGACGCCGGGGCTGGATCTGCAGCCGCTGGACCAGGGGGCGGACTACGCCTTTGTGCTGGACGTTTCCGGGAGCATGCAGGGCAAGCTGCAGACGCTGTGCGACGGGGTGATCCGGACGCTGGGGACGATGCGTCCCGAGGATCGCTTCCGGATCGTCACCTTCAACGACTCCGCCCGGGAGCTGACGTCGGGCTGGACATTGGCGACCGAGGAAAATGTGCGGCGGTGGTCGGAGCGGGTCGGGGGCTTGGGCTGCAGCGGCAGCACGGATGTCTATGCGGGCTTGCAGTTGTCCTTGAAGGCGCTGGACACCGATCGTGTGAGCAGCATCATCCTGGTCACGGACGGGGTGACCAACACGGGCGTCGTCGATCCCAAGGCGTTCCATGGGCTGATGAAGGCGCATGACGTGCGGGTGTTCGGCTTCCTGATGGGGAACAGCGGGAACTGGCCACTGATGCGGACGGTGTGCGACGCGAGCGGCGGGTTCTATGCGGGGGTGTCGAACAGCGACGACATCATCGGGCAAATCCTGAAGGCGAAGGGCAAGATCACCCATGAATGCCTGCACGCGGCGGAGCTGAAGATCTCGGGCGTGAAGGTGTATGACGTGACGGACCAGGCGATCGGCAAGGTCTACCATGGCCAGCAGCTGGTGTTCCTGGGGCGCTACCGCGAGGGCGGCAAGGCCCGGGTGGCGCTGCATGCGCGGCTGTCGGGCGTGGACAAGGTCTACGCCACGGAGTTCACGTTTCCGGAGGTGGCCACGGAGCATCCCGAACTGGAGCGGCTGTGGGGGCTGAACCAGATCGAGATGATCGAGGATCTGCGCAACGCCGGCCTGGCGGATGCCGGGGAGTCGCAGGAGGCGATCCGCGACCTGGGCATTGCCTGCCAGCTGGTGACGGACGAGACATCGATGATCGTGCTGACGGACGAGTCCTTTGCGCGGCATGGGGTGGCGCGGCGCAACCAAGCCCGGACGGCGATCGAGCATCAGGCCCAGTCACGTCGCGACAGCCAGCCGGCGCAGGATCAGCGTGTCGACCGCGACCGACCGGCCTTCGAGTTCAACGCTCCGGGCTTGGGCGGCGGCGGGGCACTGGATCCGTTGAGCCTGCTAGTCTTCATTGGCGTCGGCCTCGGCGGGGCCCTCGGATGCCGTCGTTTCGGTCGCCAGGAATGACGGGAGGCCGACGATGAGCGGGGACATGGCCAGCAGGCTGCGCCAGCCTCCTGTTTCGGTGCGGTCGCGCCGCAGGCCGGGCGAGGCGATGCTGGCGGTCCCCTTCCGTGACGGTACGGGAAAATCGCCTCGGGGCCGTCATTTTCGGATCTGCGGATCCGGGGATGGCGGCCCCGTGTTTGGGCTTGGGCAGGGCATCCATGCGGCATTGCAGGGGCGGTTCTGGCCGGGAGCATGGGTGATGGCCGCCCTGCTGGCCGGGATCCCGGCGATCATGCTCCGGAAGCCGTTGACGCGCTGGCTCGAGTTCGACCGCCAGGCCATCCTTGGCGGTGAGCTGTGGCGCCTCTTCACCGGACATCTCACCCATTGGACGTTCGGGCACTTGTGCTGGGATCTGCTGGCCTGCCTGCTGGCGGTGGGATTGCTCCTGGTGCACCGGCCGAAGGCGCTGCTGCCACTCGTCTTTTGGTCGATGCTGGCCGTCTCGCTGGGGGTGCTGCTGGCCAATCCGGAGATCGCGGTATACCGGGGGCTTTCCGGAGTGGACACCGGCCTTTTTGCGTATGTCGCGGCGGCGCTGGCGTTGACGGCGGCGCGGCGCGGGGAGCGGCGGGCGGCGGTGTGGGGCGTGGGGCTGCTCTGCCTGATCGCCGTCAAGATTCTCCACGAGATGGAAAGCGGCACATGCCTGTTCGTGGATGCTGCGACCTTCATTCCCCTGGCCTCGGCCCATCTTGGGGGGCTTTTGGCGGGAGCCTCCTATGCCTTAGCGGAACGGGCCTTGGGGGGGTCATTTGCGCGCCGGGGCCTTGGGATGTTGGGCGGCGGCATCAAGCGCCTGGAGGCGGCAGCGCAAGCGATCGAGTTCGGCCAGGCGTGACGGCAATTCGCCGTCCTGGCGGAAGAGCGAGCGCTGGCGTTCCTGGAGGTCGGCACGCAGCAGGTCGCGCTCCTCGTCGGGGCGCAGCGGGCGGAGCCTCTGGCCGATCAGCTCGACCATGGTCAGCCGGATGGCCGGTTCCGGCTGGACGCCGCGGCGGTCGTGGCGGCGCGGTCCGGCGACCGGGGGCAGGCGTGGGTCGGGCAGGGATACGGCCAGGGCCGTCTCCGGGCCCAGCTCGTAGTGGCGCAGGAGCGGCAGGCGCAGGGAGGCGAACTCGTTCGCCGGGGCAACCAGGAAGATGCGCCGTCGGGCGTCCAGGTGCTTTCGCAGCAGGGCGTCGATGCGGGCGCGATATTCGCGTCCGGGGACGTCGGCGAGGTGCTCCTTGAGCCATTGGGAGCGGCGGCGCTGCAGGCCGCTGGGACCGTCGTCGTCGGCCTGGGAGGTCATTTGCCGCAGGCGTTGGGGCATGAAGATCTCATCGGGATAGAGCTGCCATCCTCCGAGGTAGTCGAGGTAGTTCTGCAGGGATTGTCCGGCAATGACCACGGAGCCTGGGGGGACATGCGCCTGGACAAAGGCCACCGTCGCCTGTTGGCGGAGTCCTTGCTGGCGGACAGGCTCGGCCAGGTCGAGCGAGGTGGTCAACCCCCATGCAGCTTGGGGGATGAGGGCACCGGCGGCGACCAGGAGCGCGCCAGGGGAACCTCGGCCCAGGCTTTCCGCGAGGGTCCGGACCGCCGCCACGGCGAGGAGGATGGCGGGGACGAAGACGGGCAGCAGGAAGCGGAGGAAGCCGACATGGCGTTCGCCTGGCGCCCAATAGTAGGCCATGTAGAGGAAGAGCAGGGGAAACAGCCAGAGGATGACGAGGGCGGCATGGCGGGCATGCCGCCGGCCAATGGCAACGATGCCGGGGAGGACCAGCACGGCGAGGGGGCCAAGTCCAGTTTCGACGATGGCGCGGAGGTAGAGCCGGAGGTTGTCCAGGAAGTACGCCATGCCGAAACCGGTCTGTTCGCCGGTCAGGGCGTAACCGGTCGTCAGCGGCCCGCCAAAGGCCAGGGCATGGTGGACGGCGAGGATGCCCCAGGGCAAGGCCAGGCCGAGGGCGGTGACGGCCAGCGGACGCAGATTGCGGCGGCGCAGGTGCCAGGCGGCCTCGGCCAAGAGGGGCAGGGCGAGCAAGGCGTCGGTATAGCGGATTCCTGTCGCGCAACCGACCAGGAGGCCAGCGGCAAGGCGCATGAGGGGGCCTCGTGGGCCCGATCCATCGGCCTGCATCGCGGCCCGCCATGCGACCATGCCCCAGACCGCCACGAAGAGTCCGGAGGCATGGGAGACCTGCTGGAGGGCAAACAGGGCGAAGATGGGATTGAGCGCCAGCAGGGCGGCCGCCGCGAGCGACCAGCGTCCCAGGCCGAAGCCGCGAGCCAGGAAGAACATCCCGGGCAAGGTGAGCAGGGCGAGGAGGGGATTGATCCAGAGGTCGGCGCCGATGCCGCCCCAACGGATCAGCGCCGCGCAGAGCGCCGGGTAGAAGGGAGGATATTTGGCATGGTAGACGCCTTCAGCGTTAACTACCCACATGCGGCCGATGAACTCGTAGTCGTCGGTCGGGGTTCTACCCAGCCGCCCGGTCTCCGCCAGGATCCGCGCCCCGGCATGATAGCCGTTCGGGTCGGTGCCCGAGAAGGTCGGCACGAAGAACAGATGCAGGAAAAGGGCGAAAAGCCCGCACAGGACGGCCAGGCCGAACCATTCCGCATGCCTCGTCCAGGCGCGGCGCGGGCTGCCTGGTGGCACCTCTGGCGGGGAATCGAGCATCGGCAAGGGTCTCCTCGGCATGGCTGGAAAACGTTGTCCGCCGGGAATTTATTGCCTTCGTCGCCGCCGGGAACGGACGCTTCGGCGGCCCCCCTTGGCGGTCATCGTTCGGCTTGACTTCCGGGGATGGGCGGGTACATTCCCGGCTCTTCATCCGGCCACGCCGGCCGGTACGCGTCCAGAAATGTTGCGTTCACGCCAAGGGAGGCGACTGCCGATGCATTCCGAACTGACGCTCCTGGCCCAGCAGGCGTCGCCGCCGGGCGGGGGAATGGTGATGCTTTTCCCCATCCTGGTGGTGGTGATCATGTTCTTTTTCCTGTTTCGCACGCAGCGCAAGGAGGCGAAGCGCCGCCAGCAGATGCTCGACGAGATCAAGACCGGCGACCGGATCATCACCGCCGGCGGCATCCACGGCGTGATCGCCAATGTCAAGGACAAGTCCTTCATCGTCAAGATTGCCGACAACGTCAAGGTGGAGGTCGCCAAGAACGGCGTCAACACCGTGCTCAACAAGGACGGCGGCGACGGCCAGAGCCAGTAGTCAACGGAAGCCCAACATGAACAAGAAGCCCCTGATGTTCCGGACGGTGCTGGCGGCGATCGTCATCGTCGTCTTCGCCCTGTCGATCTATCCCCTCAAGCCGCTAGACTTCTACGAGACGCTGCGCAAGCGTGCGGGGAAGGTGGACGACCGTCTCGAGGCGGTGATCGCGCTGGCCAAGGCGAACCAGGCGAAGGACGCGAACCTGTACGCGCCGACGGCGATGCTGACGGCGGCGGAGGAGCTGGACGTCAAGCTGACCGACTATGTGACGGTGAACAAGACGTGGGACAACAGCGATGTGGTGGGCTACATCCGGGAGCAGTCAGCGAGCAGCATCCGGCTGGGGCTGGACCTGAACGGCGGCGCGGAGTTCCTGGTGCGGCTGGTGCCGGAGATGAAGTCGGCGGACGAGCTGGCGGCGGAGGGGACGGAGGGGGAGGCGGTGCCCACGGTGAGCCTGGCGGAGAACCGCGACAAGGCGATCGAGATCCTGCGGCGCCGGCTGGAGAAGGAGAACATCTTCGAGTCGGACATCTCACCGGTGGGCGAGGACCTGATTTCGCTGAAGCTGCCGCTGGTTTCGCGCGAGGAGAAGGAGAACCTGCTGCGCCTGATCGAGCGGTCGGCGAAGCTGAACTTCCATCTGGTGCACCGGGAGAATGAGAAGTTCGTGGCCGAGTACCTGGCGGCGCCGAAGGATTTTCGCCCGCCCCCGGGCTACGAGATGAAGAAGTCAGTCGAGAAGAAGACGGGCGAGGCACCGGTGGAGAGGCTCCACCTGATCAAGCGGCGTCCGGACATGCGGGTGGACGATGTGCGCTATGCGGCGCCGACGCTGGACCGCTTCGGTCAGCGCGAGATCATCCTGAACCTGGGACCACGGGGGACGAAGCGGTTCAGCGATGTCACCAAGGAGAATGTCGGGCGGCAGCTGGCAATCGTGCTGGACGGCGAGGTGCAGTCGGCACCGGTGATCCGGGACCATATCGCGGGCGGGCAGGCGGTGATCAGCGGCGACTTCAGCAACGAGGAGGCGCAGTCGATCGCCACGACGCTGATCAGCGGCAGCCTGCCGGTGAAGCTGGACGTGGCGGGGGTGTTCGACACGGAGCCGACGCTGGGGGCGGCGAATGTGCGCATGGGCACGATGGCGGGGATCATCGGCCTGGTGGCGGTGATGCTGTTCATGCTGGTCTACTATCTGCGGGCTGGCCTGGTGGCGAACCTCGCCCTGCTGGTCAATGTGGTTCTGATCCTCGGGGCGATGGCGACGTTCTCGGCGACGCTGACCTTGCCGGGCATTGCGGGCATCATCCTGACGATCGGCATGGCGGTGGACGCGAACGTGCTGATCTATGAGCGGATCCGCGAGGAGCTGGACAACAACAAGACGCTGGCGAATGCGATCGACAACGGCTATGACCGGGCGTTCATCACCATCCTGGACGCGAACTTGACGACGCTGCTGGTGTCGATGATCCTGTGGTGGCAAGGTTCGGGCGCGGTCAAGGGCTTCGCGGTGACGCTGAGCATCGGCATCGTGACCAGCATGTTTTCGGCGCTGTTCCTGTCGCGCCTGCTGTTCGACTACATGTTGCGCTACTGGCCGGGGCGCACCTTGCGCATGATGCGCCTGATGACCCGCCAAAGCATCGACTTCCTGGGCATGCGCCATGTCGCCTGCACGCTCTCGGCGGTGCTGGTCATCATCCTGCTGGCGATGGTCGCCGCCCGCGGCACGCGCAACCTGAGCATCGACTTCACCGGCGGCACCCAGGTCGTCTTCGACTGCCAGGAACGCATCCCCGAGGAGCAGGTGCGCGCCACCTTGGCGAGCGCCGGCTTCCCCGCCCGCGCCGTCTACAAGACCAACCTGCTTGAGGAGGACAAGGGCCGCCAGCTCGAGATCACCCTCCGCGACCAGGACATCTCCTCCGAAGATGCGGGCGACAGCAGCATGTCCGCCCGTCTTGAAGGCGTGCTCCAGCAGGCCTTTCCTGCGGCCGGATTCCTCAGCGCGCAGGAATCGTCGCTGGGTGGACTTGTCGGTTGGGAGTTCAGCAAGTCGGCGATCATCGCCATCCTCCTCTCGATCGTCGGCATCGTCATCTACATCTCGATCCGCTTCGAGTTCGCCTATGCCATCGCCGCGATTATCGCCCTGATCCATGACACGATCATCGCCGGCGGCATCTTCCTGATTCTCGGCCACGAACTGTCCCTGCCGGTCATTGCCGCCCTCCTGACCATCCTCGGCTACTCGATCAACGACACCATCGTCGTCTTCGACCGCATCCGCGAGGATCTCACCCTCGTCAAGAACCGGCCCTACAAGGACATCGTCAACCTCAGCATCAACCAAACCCTCAGCCGGACCGTCCTGACCTCGGGCACGACCCTGATCGTGGTGCTGATCCTGTTCCTGGCCGGGGGCGCGGCCGTCGCCGACTTTGCCCTGGTCATCCTCATCGGCATTGTCGTCGGCACCTATTCGTCAATCTTCATCGCCACCCCGATCGTCGCCCTCTGGCACCGCCGCATCGGTGCCGAGGCGAAGTAGGGGGCCGGCTGGAAAGACCGCATCGGAGATGCCCCACCCCGCCGGGTCGGCTCGGGAAGCGGCCGGGAGCGCTAACGGCTCGGTGAATGGACGGTGGTCGCTTGCGGTGTCTGCCACACCGAGCGCCCCCGGGCCGCGGATCCATCCGCGAGCGAGCGGATTGGCCGCCCGAGGGACGTGACCGTGACGCACTTGAATGTCGGGAGTTGAATGTTGCGCGTTAAGCGTTACCACATTCTGGCTAAGGAGGCCGGGGACATGACGGAGGCGTATCGGGACGCGGCGTTGCCGGTGGCGGAGCGGGTGGCGGATCTGCTGGGGCGGATGACGCTGGATGAGAAGGCGGGGCAGCTCAACCAGGTGTATCCACACGAGCAGGATCCGGTGGAATATCCAACGTTGCTGGCGGCGGGGCAGGTTGGATCGCAGATTTTAGCGGCGCAGGCGGCGTTCGGGGATGAGGCGCTGGACCTGAAGCGGGCGGACGAGGCGCAGCGGATTGCGGTGGAGGAGAGCCGCCTGGGGATTCCGCTGATCAATGCCCGGGACGTGGTCCACGGGCACCGCACGGTCTTTCCGGTGCCGCTGGCGCAGGCGGCGACCTGGGATCCGGAGCTGGCACGGCAGGCGGCGCGTTGCGCGGCCCGGGAGGCGGCCTCGGCGGGGGTGCACTGGACGCTGGCGCCGATGATCGACATCGCGCGCGACCAACGCTGGGGGCGGATCGTCGAGAGCGCCGGCGAGGATCCCTTCTTGGCCAGCCGCTTCGCCGAGGCGTGGGTGCGGGGCTATCAGGGCGACGACCTGGCCGATCCCGAGAGCATCCTCGCCTGCGCCAAGCATTTCGTGGGCTACGGCGCCGCCGAGGGGGGGCGCGACTACACGACCACGGAGATCTCATGGAACACGCTGCGCAACGTCTATCTGGCTCCGTTCCGGGCGGCGGTCCGGGCGGGCGTCGGCAGCGTCATGCCGGGGTTCCACGACCTTGACGGCCTGCCGATGAGCGCACACCGCGCCTTGTTGACCGGGGTGCTGAAGGGGGAGATGGGCTTTGGTGGCCTGGTACTGAGCGACTGGGATTCGATCGGGCAGATGATCAAGCACGGCACGGCAGCCGACGCGGGCGATGCCGCCAGCCAGGCCTTCCTGGCGGGGTGCGACATGGACATGTGCTCGTTCATGCTTCGGCCGCAGGTCCGGGCGCTGGTGGCGGCGGGCCAGGTGCCGCAGGCGCGCCTGGACGATGCGGTGCGGCGGATCCTGACGATCAAGTTCCGGCTGGGCCTGTTCGAGCGTCCGTACACCGATCCGGAGCTGCACCGGAAGGTTCTCTTCCGGGCGGATCATCTGGCGTTGGCGCGGCAGGTGGCGGCGCGTTCCTGCGTCCTCCTGAAGAACGAGGGGGGGCTGCTGCCGTTGCCGAAGACGGGGCGGACGATCGCGGTGGTCGGGCCATTGGCCGAGGCGCGTCGGGCCCTCAACGGCTGCTTCTGCATCGATCAGGTGGCGGAGCGGGTGGTGACGGTCGCCGAGGGCATCCGCGCCGCCGCGCCGGAGGCCCGGATTCTCACCTGCCCGCCGCTGTTCGACGAGATGCTGATGACGGCGCGCAAGGCCGACATCTGCGTCTTCGTGGCGGGCGAGCATCATGGGCGCTCGGGCGAGGGCGGCTGCGACCTGACGGGCCTGCGTCTGCCGCCGGGCCAGGACGAGATGATCGCGCGGCTCGCCGACGACGGGATTCCGACGGTGGTGGTGGTCTGCGCCGGGCGGCCGCTGGCGATCGACACCGCCGTACGGCGCGCGGCCGCCATCCTCTACGCCTGGATGCCGGGCATCCAGGGCGGGCACGGCATCGCCGATGTCCTCTTCGGGGCGGTCAATCCGAGCGGCAAGACCCCGGTCACCTTTCCACGGGCGGGGGGGCAATGTCCGGTGTACTACAGCTACAAGAACAGCGGCCATCCCGAGGACGACTACTTTGGCCAGGCCTCGCGCTACCAGGATGTCGCCGCCGGCCCGCTCTTCCCCTTCGGCCACGGATTGAGCTACACGACCTTCGCCTACGACGACCTGCGTGTCGCCCCGGAGGCGATTCCGGCCGACGGCAGCGTCACCGTCTCAATCCGCGTCGCCAACACCGGCCCGGTCGCCGGGGACGAAGTCGTGCAGCTTTATCTGCGCGATGTCGTCGCCTCCACCACCCGCCCGGTCAAGGAGCTGAAGGGGTTCCGGCGGATCAGCCTGCCGCCGGGGGGAAGCGTGCGGGTCGAGTTCACGCTTGGCCCCGAGGAGCTGGCCTTCTATGGGCAGGACGGCCGGACGCGCGTCGAACCCGGGGAATTCCTGGTCGGCATCGGCGGCGATTCCCGTGTCCGCCTGGAGGGACGATTCACGGTTGGGCCGACGACAACTGTCGACCCCTAGGTAAATCGCCCTCAATCCCGGACGGGGTGGCGCCTCGGGACGCTGAACCTTGGCCGAATTGCTTGGGCGACACGGACACCAGGTGCCAATCCGGCGGCGGGTCAATCCGGGACGGCTTGCCAGCGGGCCCAGGTGCCATTGGGCACGGCCAGGGTGCCGGGATGGCCTTGGAGGAGCATTTCGCCGGTCGCGACCTGTCCGGGCCGCCCCGGGAGGGCACGGTGAAGCAGGTTGCCTAGGATCGTCGGCGTGAGGCCGGGGGTATGGGCGCTGAGGAGCAGGAAGTCGGCGTCCGGGGAAAGCAGGGCGGCGCAGTCGGCGAGGGTCTGCGGGAGGTCGCGCTCGATCTTGTAGACCTCGCCCCGGCTGCCGCGCCCGAAGCTGGGCGGGTCGAGCAGGATGCCATCATAGCGGCGGCCGCGGCGCAGCTCGCGGGCGAGGAACTTGCGGACGTCCTCGACCAGCCAGCGGACGGGATGGGCGCTGAGCCCGTTGAGGGCGGCATTGTCGCGGGCCCAGGCCACCATGCCCTGGGCGGCGTCGACATGGCAGGCCTCCGCGCCGGCCAGGGCGGCCGCCAAGGTGCTGCCCCCGGAATAAGCGAAGAGGTTGAGGACCTGGGCCGGACGCCGGCGGTGTTCGCCGAGGCGCCGGACCCGCGCGCCGATCCAGCGCCATTGGTCGCGCTGCTCGGGAAACACCCCGAGATGCCCGAAGTCAGTGCCGGAGAGATGGAAACGGATGCCGTCGATCGCCACCTGCCAACGGTCCGGGAGGGCCTGGCGCCCATGCCAGCGCTGCCCGTCGCGCCGGTCGAAGGCGGCATCGGCGTCCGCCCAGGCCGACGCGGGCAGGGACGGCGTCCAGATTGCCTGGGCGCAGGGCCGCCGCAATCGGTATGGCCCGAACTCCTCGAGCTTCTCGCCACCGCGGCTGACATAGCCGGTCTCGCCGCGGATCACCAGGACCGTTTCCTCCTCGAGGCGTTCGCCGGGCTTGGATAAGATCTTGCCTTCGGCA
>CAZBDL010000037.1:0-13996 GCA_964490525.1 uncultured Victivallales bacterium
GGGGCAGAGCGGGGGCGGGGCGTTCGTGCTGATCTACCAGCTGTGCATTGCGGTGATCGGGCTGCCGGTGATGCTCTGCGAGATCACCGTCGGGCGCCACACCCAGCTCAGCCCGGTCGGGGCGATCAACGCCCTGAAGCCGCGGCACTCGGCCAGCGCCCACCTGCTGGGCGGCATGATGGTCGTCTTTTCGGTGGCCCTGGCCCTCTTCGGCAGCTGGGGCTGGGCGGTCCTGGCCCTGCTCATCGGGCTGCTCATCTTCCACCAGGGTTGGACGGTCATCGGGCTGATGGGCGTGCTCGCGGGATTCCTCATTCTCGCCTTCTACAGTGTCGTCGCCGGCTGGACAATCGGCTACATGGGCAAGGCCTGCGTCGAGATGCTCGGCCAGACCGGCCAATTCGTCTCGGCGGCGGCGGCGGAGCGGACCTTCATGGACTTCATCGCGGGAAGTTTGATGCCGGCGACGGCCT
The DNA here is from genome assembly GCA_964490525.1 of uncultured Victivallales bacterium. Lineage (GTDB taxonomy): Bacteria > Verrucomicrobiota > Lentisphaeria > Victivallales > CAZBDL01 > CAZBDL01. The sequence continues at coordinate 474 of CAZBDL010000037.1, forward strand.
CGCGCGGCCTGCCCTGGGGAGCACTGCTCTGCCACGCCGTGTTCATGGCGATGTGCATCGGCATCGTCATCATGGGCGTGAAACAGGGCATCGAACGCTGGTCGAAGATCCTCATGCCCTTGCTTTTCCTGCTGCTCATGGCGCTCATCCTGCGGGCGCTGAGCCTGCCGGACGCGATGAAGGGAGTGCAGTTCTACCTGACCCCGGACTTCTCCAAGATCGGCACCGGCAGCGTGCTGATCGCCCTCGGGCACGCCTTCTTCTCGCTCAGCCTCGGCATGGGGGTGATGATCACCTACGGCAGCTACATCTCGCGTGAGGAGAACCTCTTCCAGTCGGTGCTGTCGGTGGTCGGCCTGGACACCCTGGTGGCGCTGCTCGCCGGGCTGGCGATCTTCCCGGCGGTGTTCTCGCGCGGCATGGATCCGGCGGCCGGGCCGGGCCTGGTCTTCCAGGTCCTGCCCCAGGTCTTCATGGCGATCCCGGGCGGGCCGTTCTGGGCGCTGGTCTTCTTCCTCTTCCTGCTCATCGCGGCGCTGACCTCGGGCATCAGCATCCTCGAGGTGGTGGTGGCCTACTTCATCGAACAGATCGGCATGACCCGCCGCCGGGCGACCCTGCTGACGGGTGGGGCGATCTTCGCCCTAGGCTGCCTTTGCGCCGTCAGCGTGACCGGCTGGGAGCATCTTGCCAGGCTGCGCCTCGACGAGGCGCTGGACTGGGCCCTCGGCGTCCAGCAGCCGAGCTTCTTCGACGTCCTCGACAACGTCGCCTCGAACTGGCTGCTGCCCCTCGGCGGCCTGCTCATCTCCCTCTTTGTGGGCTGGGTCTGGGGGGCGGGCAAGGCGGTGACGGAGATCCGGCATGGCTCGCGGAACTTCGCCGACGTCCATCTCATCGCCCTGCTGGCGGGGCTGAAGGACGACCCGGGGCACAACTCGCCGGTGCATGTGCTGACGCTCGCCTCGGTCTGGGGCATCTTCATCCGCTTCGTCAGCCCGACCGCCGTGCTCGTCGCCTTCCTCTACACCATCGGCTGGTTGCGCCTGGGCTAACCAGGATTGCGGCTGGCCTCATCCCCGCCGGGAGAACAGGCGACTGAGCAGGTTTAGCCCGGAGACCCCCAGGATGAGCGAGCCGAACACGGTGCCGAAGACCGGGGTCGGCACGCCCGTGACGACGCCCGCAATGAAGGCCTTGGCTAGGGCCTTGCCGGGGCGCTCCTCGACAATCAGGCGCTGGACCAGGAAGACGCCAGTGCCGCTGACGGCAAAGGCGAGCAGGCAGGTCAGAGGCAGGCCCAGCCCCAGGGTGACCGCCTCACCACCGAAGAAGGCGTAGTCGAGCACCAGGATCAGCAGGCCGCTGAGCGGATTCAAGATGAACCCGGCCGGCGGCGCGGGCAACGGCGGGGGCGGCACGCTCCCCACATCCCCGTTGAACCTCGGCACGGGCGATGCCGGCGGCAGCACCTCCGGCACGATCACCTCGCCGTCACTCTCCCCCGACGCCCGCGCCGGGAGACGCCCGTTGTCGATTGACGCCAATTTCCCGCTCCTTCTCCTCGTCGGCCGCCGCATCGACGGCGTAGATCGTGTTCGGGAAGATAGCGTCGAGGCGCTCTTTTGGCCACTCCGGCAGGTCGCGGCAGGCGACAGTCACCACCAACGGCCGATGGACGGAGCCCTCCTCCCAGGCCGGGTCATGGAGGATGCGGGTGCCGTCACGGACCATTTCGGGGATCAGCGCCGCGGTCGCCAAGGCGTAGATGATGCGCTCGTAGGCGTCGCCCGCCGGATCCCAGCTGGTCCAACTGGTCCGCAGGCCATCGGTCGGACGCAGATCGAAAAGGCGCTTGTGGACGCCGAAGCGGCGGTTGTAGATCTCCTTGACGGTGGACATGCCACAGGTGTCGTTGAAGTTGCCAAGGACGAGGATGTTGGCCTGGGGCTCGCGGGCCAGCAGGTCGTTGACCAGCGCCCGCAGGCGGCGTCCCTCGTAGCGGCGCATGTCCGTCTGGTTGAACTCGTCATGCTTCTCGCGGCTCTTCAGGTGGGCCGCAAACACATGGAGCCGGTAGTCGCCGACCACCACCAGGGCCTGGAGGAAGCCGCGGCGGACAGGCAGGTCGCGGTCCTTGATGCGGTAGGTGACCTCCTCATGGGCGGTGAAGTCCGCCGGTGCGGATTTGGCCAGCATCGCCAGGCGATGCTCCGGGTCGGCTCCCCGCACCCACTCGGCGAAGCCTGCCCCCAGCCCGTCCCGCAGGAACCGCAGGGCCGCCTCATCGGGAATCCCGGCCAGGACCAGGACATCGGCGTCGGCCCGCCGCAACAGGCGAACCGTCGCCGGAAGATCCGGGACGCCCCGGCCCAGGTCGTGAAAGCAGAGCACCAGGACGGGAGCGGGAGACGACGGCGCGGACACGCCCTCCCCCTGGGCCGCCGCAGGCTGCCCCCGCCAGGCCAGGATCAGCAGAAGGGTCAGAAAGACGGGGTATTTCATGGGGGCACCCTCCGGGAAGCCTCAGGCAGAGGCATGCCATCCCGGCGCTCGGGCTGGCGGATGCCGCCGGGGAAACGGACACCGACCGTCTCCGGCGACAAGGGGGGGCAATCCCGGGCGACGACCGTCGCCACCAGCAGGCGATGGTCGGAGGCGGCCATCCAGGCATCGGCCAGATGCACGATGCGCGTGCCCTCCGGCACGATTTCCGGCAGGACGGCATGCGAGGCGAGGAGGTAGTCGATCCGCCCGTAGATGTCCTGCTGGTGCCACCAGTGCGTCCAGAACAGGCCCATGGGATCGGCCGGGCGCAGATCGTAGAGGCGCTGCCCGGACGGACGGGACGCGGCGCGCAGAATGGTCAGGGGATCGGAGTCGGCGGTGTCGTTGAAGTCGCCCATGACCAGGAGGTTGGCCTCCGGCTCGGCCCGCAGGATCTCGTCGGCGTAGTGGCGCAGCAGCCGGGCCTCGTAGCGGCGCATGTCCGTCTGGTGGTAACGGGGATGGAAGATCCGGCTCTTGAGATGGGCCATGACGACATGCAGGCGATAGCCGTCGGCATCGAAGACGGCATGGAGGAACCCCCGCTGGACGGGCACGGTCTCCAGCGGCAGGAACTCACGCTTGGGGCGGATCGAGTAGGCCAGGTCGCCCCGGGGCAGGACGGCGGCGGGGCGCAGGCGGGCGAGCATGCCGAGACCGATGACGCTGTCGCCATGGCCGAAGTATTCGGTGTAGGGATAGGGATGGCCAGCCGCGCGCAGCCGAGCGGCGAGGTCGGCCAGGGATTCGGCCCCGCCCACCTCGCAGAGCATGAGCACGTCGGCATCGGCGGCGACGACCATGCGCAGCAAGGCCTGGATGTCCGGCTCCGCCTTGAGCTTGCGCCGGTGCTCGCCCTCGGCGATGAAGTAGTTCTCGACGTTGTAGACCGCGACGCGGATCTCGGCGGCGGCCAGCCCGAACAGGGGGAGAAGGGCCAGCAGGCAGGACACGACGCGGATCCCCGGGCACGGCCGGCCGCCGGGCCGATGCCACCCTGTCGGCCCACGGTTCATGGACGGCCCCCGGCCGGCGGCGGACGGACCATCAGCCAGTCGCAGGCGGCGGCAGGCCGGACTTGGGCGGCAGGCCACGGCGCCGTGGGATCGGCCAGGATGCGCTCCGCCAGGTGGACCTTCGCCTCCCCAACCACCAGATAGACCACCCGGCGCGCGGCGCGGATGACGGCGCCCGTCAAGGTCAGCCGCGGAACATGCGGGGCCGAGGTCGTCGGCGCCGGCACGGCCATGATCCAGCGCTCGTCCCCGGCCAGCGCCGGGCTCCCGGGAAAGATCGAGGCGGTATGCCCGTCAAGCCCCAGCCCCAGCAGGATGAGGCCGAGGCGCGGCAGACCCGATGGCGTCAACTCGCCGCGCCAGGCGTCACGCCACTGCCGCTCGGCAAGCCGGGCCGCCTCATCTGCCCCAACCGTCCCCGCCGCCGGCCAGGGCAGGAAGGGGACGCCCGCGACCCCCGCCAGCAACGAGGCCCGGATCATCGCCTCGTTGCGGGCCGGATCGTCCGCGGCGACCAGGCGCTCGTCCCCGGGGATGACCAGGCCGCGCGCCCAGGGCAAAGGCTCGCGACGCCAGATCCCGGCCAGCCGACGGTAGGCCGGAACCGGGGATGTCCCGCCCGCGAGGGCGATGCTGAACCAGCCTGCCGCCGCCTGCTCCGCCAGATCCTCGGCCATCAGCCTCGCCGCCGCTGCCGCCAGGTCGTCGACCGTCGCCAGCCACTGGATCATGATCCGTCTCCATCATCGCCGACCAGTCCATCCTCATCCCCCAGCGACCCGCTTCGCCGTGAACCCGTACCGTCGTCTCCTTAGTGTCGGAGGTCGAACGCTCCCGGACCGCGCCTCATCCCAGGCCATGACGGCGGCGGCAGGCGATCACCGCATTGCGCATGAGCATGGCGATGGTCATCGGCCCGACGCCCCCCGGAACCGGCGTGATCAGCGCCGCCTTCTCCGCCACCTCCGCAAAGGCGACGTCGCCCACCAGGCGGCTGCCCTTCGGCGCCGACGGATCATCCACCCGGTTGATGCCGACGTCGATCACCACCGCCCCCGGCTTGACCATCTCCGCCGTCACGAAGTTCGCCCGCCCGATAGCGGCGATGACAATGTCCGCCCGGCGGCAATGTGCCGCCACATCAGGCGTCCGCGAGTGGCAGACGGTGACCGTGGCGTCGGCCCCCTTCGCCTTCTGCATCAACATCGCCGCCAAGGGCTTGCCGACAATGTTCGAGCGCCCGATGATGACCGCGTGCTTGCCCCGCGGGTCGACCCCGCTGCGCTCCAGCAGGACCATCACCCCGGCCGGCGTGCAGGGCAGGAATCCATCCGTCTCCCCCAGCAATAGACGCCCGACATTCGCCGGATGGAAGCAGTCGACATCCTTCTCCGGCCGGATGGCGCGGATGATCGCGGCCTCGTCGATGTGCGACGGCGGCGGCGACTGCACAAGAATGCCGTCGATGCGCTCGTCCCCGTTCAGCTCGGCGACCACCGCCAGCAACTCCTCCTGCGTGGTCTCAGCCGGCAGGGTGCGCTGATCCGAGTAGATGCCCAGCTCGCGCGACTTCTTCGCCTTCATGCCGACATAGACCCGCGAGGCCGGATCGTCCCCCACCAGCACCACCGCCAGCCCCGGCTGCAGGTTGTGGTTGCGGGCCAGACCCGCAACCTCCTTCATCGTCTCCTCGTGGACCGCATCGGCGATCGCCTTGCCGTCGATGATCCGCGCTGCCATGGCCTTCTCCTCGTAATGGATTGTCATTCCCCGCTGAATCAACCTATAGTAAACTCCGTCCGACGGCTTTTGCAACGCCCCTTCGGCCGCCTCCCGTGAACCAACCGGAAACTCATCGTCCATGAATCTGCCCGGAGCCATCCGCGCACTGCCGATCCCGCTGCCCACGACCCGCGGCGCGGTGACGCTGCTGCTGACCCTGGCGGCGGTAGGGCTGTCGCTGGCCCATGCCAACCTGGCGGCCGGGATGGTCGCCGCCGCCCTGCTGGCGACGATCCTGGCGAGCTTCCTGCTGGCGCTGCTCTCCCTGCATCGCCTCGAGGTCCGCCGCGGCACCAGCCGCGCGGGCATCCGGGGCGCGCCCACCGACCTGCCGCTGACGGTCGTCAACCGCGCGCCCTGGCGCCGCCAGGCGGTGGTCCTGCGCGAAGAACTGGCCTTCCTGGCGGCGCCCCGCCTGCACACGCCGGTCGCCGCGCTCGGCCCGCACGAGAGCCGGACCGTCCTGCGGCGGGTCATCGCGGACCGGCGCGGTCATTACCGGCTGGAACCGGTGGCGCTGGTCGGGGGCGACCCGGCCGGCCTCTTCCGCCGCGTCCGCCACTATCGCCTGCCCGCCGAGATCACCATCTATCCCGCCGCGACGCGGGTCGCCTGGATGCCGATCCGCGTCCGCCACCAGCTCCGGGCCAGCGCCGACGGCCGCCCCCTCGGCGTCTCCGGCCTCAGCCAGGAGATGTTCGGGGTGCGGGAATACCGCCCGACCGATGGCGTGCGCTTCATCCATTGGCGGGCCAGCGCCCGGCAGCGACGCCTGATGGTGCGCGAGTTCGAGGCCTTCAGCATCGCCCAGGTGGGCATCGTCCTGGACGTCGACCGCCAGTCGGTCGGCCCCGCCTCCCTCGACACGAACTTCGAATACCTCGTGGAGCTGGCCGCCTCGGTCGCCGACTACCTCGCCGGCATGTACTGCCGCACCGTCTTCGTCTCGGCCGCCGGGCACCCGGCGGTCACGGTCCGCGAGGACGCCCCCGCCCATGCCGCGCGCCATGAGATCCGCGAGTTCCTGGCCCGCGCCGAGCCGACCGACCAGCCCCTGGTCGGCCTGCTCGACGAGGCGCTCCGGCACATGCGTCGCGAGAGCATCCTCTACGTCCTGGGCATGTCCGATGCCCCGGAGCTGCATCACCGCTTCGACCTGCTCCTCGAACGCGGCGTCGACATCCGCTGGATCCATGCCGCCCGCGAAGGATTCCAGGACCTGCCCGCCTGGCTGCGGCGGCTCTCGCCGGCCCATGCTCCCGCCGCCACCGGACACCACCCCGTGCTCGCCCCCTTCACCGTCGCCCGCGAAACCCCCATCGGACGCGTCCTCGCCCATGGCTGATTCGCCCCCGCGGCCTTGCATTTACCCCGCGGCGACGGAATAGTTGCGCCCGCCCGGCTACCAGTCGGCCACCTGCCTGACCATCCCCAAGGCCCAACCAGACGGATCCCCCACCCATGCCGCCGGAGATTGCCAAGCCCTTCTCGCTGCTCGTCAAGCCGGCCTCCGCCGACTGCAACCTGCGCTGCGCCTACTGCTTCTACCTGGAAAAGGCGGGGCTGTATCCGGAGACGAAGGTGCACCGAATGGACGACGCGACCCTGGAGCGGATGGTCGCCGCGTACATGGCGACGCCGCAGCCGACCTACGCCTTCGGCTGGCAAGGGGGCGAGCCCACCCTGATGGGCACCGACTTCTTCCGCCGGGTCACCGACCTGCAGCAGCGCCATGGCCGCTCCGGAGCCAGCGTCGCCAACGGCGTCCAGACCAATGCCACCCTGATCGACGACCCCATGGCCGCGCACTTCGCGCGTTTCAGCTTCCTCCTCGGAGTGAGCCTCGACGGCCCGCCCGCCCTCCACGACCGCTTCCGCCTCACCCAGGCGGGCGGCGGCAGCCATGCCGCCGTCTGGCGCGGCATCGAGACCCTGCGCCGCCACCAGGTCGAATTCAACATCCTGACCCTGGTCAGCCAGGCCAACGTCAACCACCCCCGCGACGTCTACCGCTACCTCCGCGAACAGGACTTCCTCTACCACCAGTACATCCCCTGCGTCGAGGCCGACGCCGACGGCACCCCCCTGCCCTTCGCCATCGACGGCGAGGCCTGGGGCGACTTCCTCTGCGCCATCTTCGACGAGTGGATGCACGGCGACACCCGCCGCGTCTCCATCCGCCTCTTCGACTCCATCCTCGCCGTGCTCGTCAACAACGTCCGCAACGTCTGCCACTTCGGACGCGACTGCCGACAGTACTTCGTGGTCGAGCACAACGGCGACGTCTATCCGTGCGACTTCTTCGTGGAGAAGCCTTTGCGTCTCGGAAACATCAATGTGGACGAGTGGGACGCGCTCGGCCGCAGCGAGCTTTACCGTGAGTTCGGACGCATGAAGGCGCAATGGCACCCGGCCTGCGCGCAATGCCCCTGGCTCGACATCTGCGCTGGCGACTGCCTGAAGCACCGCCTGCTTGGGCCGGCCCGTGACCCACGCGCCCTCAGCCGCCTCTGCATAGGCTGGCGCCGCTTCTACGCCCATGCCCTCCCCGGCCTGCGCAAGCTCGCCAGCGAGATCCGCCGCGACCGCCTCCGCCAGGCCCAGGCCACCCCCCGCGGCCCCGGCGCCCCGCCCCTGCCCCCGGCTCCCCCGCCCCCGGCACGCCGCAACGACCCCTGCCCCTGCGGCAGCGGCCGGAAATACAAGAAGTGCTGCGGCGCGTGAACCAGGTGCCCCTTGCCCCCGCTCAGATACCCCAATCGTCCTCGTCCTCGTCCTCGTGCTCGGTCTTTCGCCCCTTCAGGGCTCTGGACATTGCGGGGATGCACGTCCCCAGGGCTCCCCCCCCCGGCCCGGGAACGCCAATCTCCGCATTGGCGGATAATTGGGGACGTTCCGCACTATTTGCTTGCTATCAATTACATATGCAGAAATTATGATGGCTTTCCCCGGTCCGGCAAAGCCATTGCCTGAGCATCGCCTGGCCTCCCGCCGCGGGCACTGCCAAAAAACGCCATTATTCTTGCGCATATTCTTGATGTGTAAATAGATGTGCGGAACGTCCCCAATTTCTGCACAAGGCTTCGCGTCGTGCTCGTGCTCCTCGATGGGGCCAGGGAAAGAATCGAGGTCAAGGGTCAAGGGTCAAGGATGATTGCCTTCCTCTACGCCCCGGCACCATTCTCCAGCCAGAGGGTGAGGACTTGGCAGGGGGTGAAGGCCAAATCGAGGCGGTCGCCGTTGATGGGCAAGGGCTGCTCCTTGTCCTCGATGTGATTGCAGATAAAGGCCTTCGTCGCGGCGAAGGGCAGGCGCAGGGCGCCGCGGGCGGACGCGCCCATGGCCTCGCGGAGGCGGACAATGTGGCCATGGTCGTCCTCGGCCCGCTTCCAGGCTTCGAGCTGGATGGTCGATTCGCCCTCCCAGACGAGGAAGGAGGCCTGCGGGGGCAGGGTGGCGGCGGGCGCGGCGGGGGATGCCTCGCCGAGGAGGTGGCACGTCGGGGGCGCATTGAAACCGAGGGCGGTCTCCCAGACGCGGCCCTGGCGCCAGTCGCCGCGATGCGGATAGAGCCGGATGCCGAGGGTATGCTCGTGGCGGTCGGCCTTTGGATTGGGGAAGGTCGAGGCCTTGAGCAGGGTCAGGCGCATGGTCTTGCCGCAGACGTCGTAGCCGTACTTGCAGTCGTTGATCAGGGCGAAGCCGTAGGCGGCCTCGGAGAGGTCGGCGAAGGTGTGCGCGGAGACCTCGAACTTGGCCTGGTCCCAGGTGGTGTCGCGATGGGTCGGGCGCTCAATGAAGCCATAGGGGATGTGATAGGTGGCGCGGTCGGCGAGGACGTCGACGTCGACGGCCAGCTTGAGCAGCTTGTTCTCCTCGTGCCAGTCGACCCAGATGTCGCAGTCGACCCAGGCGGCGTCGGCATCGAGGATGTAGGTGTGGGTCAGGCGGGACTGCGAGAACCGGCGCTCGACGCGGATGGAGGCGCGCCGCGGGCCGCGGTCGACGACGGCGATGGACACGGCCTCGGCCAGGTGCCAGGCGCGCTTCTCGTAGACCTTGGCGATGTCCCAGGCGTTGTACTTGCCGGGATCGTCCTCGAACATCTGGTAGCGGCAGCCGCGCGTCCCGGGGACGAGGACTTCGCGCCCGGCCTGCTTGTCGAACAGGGAGAGCATCTCGCCCTGGTCGTCGAGCGTCAGGCGCAGATGCCGGTTCTCCAAGGTGCGCGGGGTGACGGCGACGGCGGGGGCCGCCGCCGCGGGGGCAGGCGCTGGCGCGGCATCCAGCAGGGAAAGGACGGCGTAGCCGCAGGCGGGCAGCGGCACCGAGGCGAGCAGCCGGGGCTGGCCGAAGTGGTCGACGACCTGGGTCGGCAGGGGATTGCCGTCGGCGTCGGCCACGCCCGGGCCGACGTCCGGGGCGAGCAGCAGCTCCGCCTGGCGCGGCCAGAGGAGGGCGTTGAAGACGACCGCGCCGCGGCGGCCGGCGGGGCGCGCGATGTTCCGGGCCAGGGCCTCGGCGCTGCGCGCGGTCAGCCCGTCGAGGGCGGCCAGGCATTCCCGGTAGGCGGCGACCGCGTCGGTGAAGCCCTTCTCGATGTGGGAACCCGGCAGGATGTCATGGAACTGGTTGACCAGGATGGTGTTCCAGCAGGCGTCGAGCGCCGCCTTGTCGTCGGGCGCGCCCTGGAGGCGGGCGGCTGAGGCGATGATCTCGGCGGCCTTGATCCGCTCCTCGGCCTGGCGGTTGCGCTTCTTGAGGAGGGCGGCGCTGGTGTAGGTGCCGCGGTGGGTCTCAAGGTACATCTCGTTGTGCCACTGCGGCAGGTCTTCGGGGAGGGTGGCGGCGAGGTCGTCGAAGAAGGCCTCGGCGGAGCGGTGCTTGAGGATGGGCGCCCCGGGGAGCGCGGCGGTGCGCTGCGCGACCAGGAGCATGCGGCGCTCGACGCCGCCGCCGCCGTCGCCCCAGCCATAGGTGTAGAGGCCCTCGCGGACGAACTCCTTGGGGCCGAGCAGCGCCCAGTACTTCTGGATGTGCGCGCCCTCGCAGGTGCCGATGAAGTGCAGCGGCGGGGTGTGGGCGAGGATCCGGCTGCCGTCCGGCCCCACCCACCAGAAGAGGTTGGTGCGCCATTCGTTGGTGTCGTTCCAGACAAACTTGCAGGTGAAGAAGTAGTCGATGCCGCAGCCCCGCATGATCTGGGGGAAGGTGCGGGGCATGCCGAAGACGTCGGGCACCCAGCCGACGCGGCAGGTGACGCCGAACTCCTGACGGAAGAAGCGCTGCCCGACGAGGAACTGGCGGACCATCGACTCGCCGGAGGAGAGGTTGCAGTCGGGCTCGACGAACATGCCGCCGAGCAGCTCCCAGCGCCCGGCCGCGACCAGCTCCTTGATGCGCGCGAAGAGGTCGGGATAGAGATCGCGGATCTCCTGGTAGATCAGCGCCTGGCTTTGGGAGAACTTCCAGTCGGGGAACTCCTCCATCAGCATCGCCTGGGTCGTGTGGGTGCGCAGGATCTTGCGCTGGAACTCCTTGTAGTCCCACATGTAGACCGGGTCGAGGTGGGAGTGGCCGAGGATGGTGAGCTGTCCGCGGGGCGCATAGTCGCCGCTCCCGTAGACCTGCCCGCGGAGGTGGGCGACGGCCTGGCGGACGCCGTCCCGGAAGGCGGCCTCGTCGGGACAGTACGGATCGCAGAGCAGCATCGCCGCCTCGAGATGCTTCAGGATGAAGGCAGCGGTTTCGGGGTCGGCCCACTCATTGTCCGCCGACACGAAGGCGGCGCGGAAGTCCCAGTAGAAGGACTCGATCTCGCGGTCGATGGTCTGGGCGCGGGCATAGTGCAACTGATGGCGCGGCCCCGGCGTCACCTGGTGGTCGACGGAGATCTCGGCCTCCAGCTCGTAGACCATGCCCGCAACCGCGCGCTCTGCCAGCAGGATCTCGCGGTGGAAGCACTCCATGCCCGCCCATTTTTTCCCGTTGACCGAGAGGACGCCGTCGCCGCCAAAGAACAGGTCGAGGGTCAGTGGCCATCCCGCCCAGGCATCGGGCACGACCAGGCGGTGCCGGAAGAAGCCGGTCAACCCCTCGCCGCCCCAAGTGTCGCCCAGCCGTAGTGTCGTCCACTCCGGATCGGCCCATTCGTACCGGCCCGGCCCATGGTAGACGGCGTGCCGAACCTGCCATTCCGCGAGGGGCTGGACCGCCGGATGAAGCCGCCGCTCCACCAGCCTCAGGAACTGCTGGATGTACTCGGAGCGCGTGATCCCGCGCCGCGGCTTGTCCATCACCCCGCCACGCCATTCGGCCACCTGATCCTCGATTCCGGCCATGGGGACACCCTTCCGTCTTTTTTAGGATTGGGTATAATAGCACAGAAATGCCGACCATGCCGCCCGGCCTGGGCCATAGACACGGATTTCCACCCGGCCTAAGGGTGCGCTTTCGCCGCCCGGCGGTGTATGTTACCGGCCGACGAACCGCCACGGGACACGCCGCCATGAGCCTTGCCGAATCCGGGCAAACAACGCCCCCCGCGCCGACAACCCCCTTGCCGGACAGCGTGTTCCGGGCGATTGCGGACCAGACGTCGGACATGGTCTTCTGCAAGGACGCCGGGGGGCGCTACAGCTACGCCAACCCGGCCTTGGCGAAACTGCTGGGCAAGCCGGTCGCGGCGATCGTCGGGCGGCGTCCGGCGGACATCTTGGATGCGGCAACGGCGGCGATCATCGCCGACGCCGACCGCCGGACCTTGGCGGGCGAGGAGGTGCGCGCACTGCGCGAGATCGGCCTGGCCGGGGCGACGCGGCTGATCCACATCGTGCAGACCCCGATCCGGGACGCGGCCGGGACGGTGATCGGCATTTCCGGCATCTGCCGGGACGAGACCGACCTGCTGTCCTCGATGCGCCGGGCCGAGGAGAAGGAACATCTGCTGCGCTCGATCACGGACTCGGCCCGCGATGCGATCTTCGTCAAGGACCGCGACCTGCGCTACACCTTCGTCAACCCCGCCATGGCCACGATCATGGGGATGACAGCGGAACAGATCCTCGGCAGGCGCCCCGAGGACCTCTTCGCCGCGGAGGATGCCGCCACCATCGCCGAGGTGGACCGCAAGGCCCTGGCAGGCGAAGTGGCCGAGGCCATCCGCGAGATTGCCATCGGCGGACAGCGCCGCACCTTCCATTCCATCCAGACGCCGATCCGCGACGGCTGCGGGGAGGTCGTCGGCATCTGCGGGGTCGTCCGCGACGTGACCGTCCAGCGCCGCATCGACCGCATGCTGAATTTCACCCAGTTCACCATGGACCACATTTCGACGGCGGTGCTGTGGCTGACGCCGGATGGACAAGTGGTGCATGCCAATCGGGCCGCCTGCACGCTGCTGGGGTATGGCCTGGAGGAACTTCTCAATCTGACGGTCGAGGAGTTCTCCGCCAGCTTCACGGCCGCCGCTTGGCGGGCCGACTGGGACAACCTGCGCCGTCACGGCACGCTGCTGCGCGAGATCACGTTGCTGGCGAAAAACGGCGACCCCATCCCCGCCGAGGCGGCCGTCAGCCACCTTTTCTACGATGGGCGCCATCACGCCTGCTGCCTGGTCACGGACCTGCGCGGGCATCGTGCCGCCGAAGCGGAGTTTCGCCGCCTCGGCACAGCCGTCGAGCAGGCCGCCGAGTCGATCATGATCACCGACACGGCGGGCGTCATTGAATACGTCAACCCCGCCTTCACCAGGCTCACCGGCTACGACCGCGACGAGGTGGTCGGCCGGAACGCCAGTCTGCTGAACAGCGGCCGCCAGGGACCGGAAGTCTACCGCGAGCTGTGGCGCACCATCACGGCGGGCGGAACGTGGCGCGGGCGCCTGGTGAACCGGAAGAAGGACGGCTCGCTCTACGAGGAGGAGGCCGTGATCTCGCCGGTGCGCAATCCGCAGGAGCAGGTCATCAGCTATGTGGCGGTGAAGCGCGACATCACCCAGGAGATCGCCCTCGAGCAGCAGCTCCGCCAGGCGCAGAAGATGGAGGCCGTGGGCAACCTGGCCGGCGGCGTGGCGCACGACTTCAACAATCTGCTCATGGTCATCGGCAACTGCGCGAAGTTCGCGCTCGCGGCGCTTCCCGAAGGCAGCCCCGCCGCCGCCGACCTCGAGCAGGTCAT
>CAZBDL010000038.1:0-2569 GCA_964490525.1 uncultured Victivallales bacterium
CGAGGTCGGCCGCTACGTCCATCCCGGCAACGGCGGCAACCAGACCATCTACCTCATCGAGGCGGACACGGGCGAAATCCTGATGGGCTACGGCGTGGACATGCGCGGCAAGCAGCCGGGCGACATGGCCTGGATCCACACTGGCAAGTCCATCTTCGTCATGGCGGGCAAGAGCTACAACTACCCCATCATCCTCCAGGCCGGCAAGAGCTACTACCTGGTGGCCGTCGAAAGCAAAAACAACCCCTACGCGGAGGAGACCGAGATCACCCCGCCGCCCGGCGTCTCCATCGACTGCGCCGCCGCGATCAAGACCAAACCCAAGGGTTGGGGCCACGAGTTCGTCTCCGCCCGCGACGGCAAGACTCCGAACCGCAGCTTCGGCCCGGTCAACTTCCGGGTCGCCGCCAAGCCGGTCGCCAGCGCCGACGGCACCTTCGTCCTCGGCTTTCCCCAGGACTCCCGCAACGGCGTCGAGAACCGCAGCAAAAGCATCGACGCCAAATACATCAGCCGCCAGGCCATCTTCCTGGCCGGCACCGGCAGCGCCTCGCTGGAGATCACCATCCCCAAACCCGGCTGGCACGCCCTGGTGTACAGCCTCGCCTTCAAGCCCGACCAGACCCCCTGGATCGAGAAGAAGGGCGGCGACAACCCGGTCAACCCGGTCATGATCTTCGTGGACGATGGCTCCGGCGAGCGCAATATCAGCCCTGGCTCCCAAGGCGGCCTCCGCCCGTCGGACAAGGGATGGTCCCACGGCGGCTACTGGACCAAGCCCGAGATTGGCTTCGACTTCTTCGGCTCGGTGCCCTTCGAGACCACCCAGCCTGGCCAGAAGGTCAAAATCCGCTTCGCCGGCACCGCCAAGGCCAGGGACGACCGGGGCCGGGAGATGGCGGGCTCCACCGACCCCGGACGGGTCGCCCTGCTGGACGACATCCAACTGGCGAGCTCGGCGATCATGACTGCCGGCAGCATCCCTGGCGGCGGCGGCTTCGCCGAGGGCGCGCCCGACGTCTCCAACTGGGAGGCGCGCATCATGTCCATGTACAAATATGTCCAGGCCTTTGGCCTGAGGGCCATCTCCTACGAGGGCGGCTGGTATCCGGGCGGCGACGCCAACAAGATGCCGCTGCAGTTTGTCTCCGCCTTCTTCGACCCCAAGATGGTCGAGGGCGAGCGCAACGCCGTCGAGGCCATGGCCCGGGCTGGCATGGCGATGAACACCGACTACAGCCGCGACTTCGCCCTGCCCGACCACGACATCGCCAACGCCGGCAAGTACTCCCGGATCAAGGCCTGGCGCTCGCTCAACGCCGAACTCCCCAAGGAGGCCGCCAACGGACTGCCCGTCCTCTCCACCCTGACCGGCACCAGCGTCATCTGGTCCAACCTCCGGGACGGCGCCAAGCTTGAGCCGGGCGGCTGGATGAGCTGGAACATCATCGCCCCCGCCAGCGGCAGATACGCCTTCCAGGTCGAGACCACTCCCGGCGGCAAGGTCGATGTCCGGGTGGACGAGCACCAGGTCGTCGTCCAGGGCCAGACCGGCGGCAAGCTGGAGAACCGGGAGGGCGTCTTCCTCACCAAGGGGATGCACAACCTCCGGGCCCGGGCCTCGGGCGGCCCCTTCGAGCTGGTCGGCATCGCCTGCGCCAATCCTGGCCAGCCCTACGGCATCTCGGGCCTGGCGGGGCAGAGCGCCTACCGCAGCGTCATTCTCAAATGGCCCGCCGTCCCCGGCGCATCGGGCTACAACCTCTATCTGAAGGAGCGCACCGCGTCCGACTGGCGCAAACACAACCCCCAACCGCTGACGACCGCCGGGGCGCCCTACCGCGTCACCGGCCTCACCCCGGACATCACCCACAACATCGTGCTGACCTACCTCAAGGACGGCAAGGAATCCGCCTACTCGAACCAGATCACCGCCGTGCCCCTGGTCGAGGCCGACTTGCTCGCCTGGCGCTTCGACGACGAGCTCAACCGGACCGTCGCCAAGTCCACCCAGAACGACATCCTGCTCGAGCCCACCCAAATCGAGATCGTCGGCATGAAGCCCACCGACAACGGCCACTTCGGCAAGCAGGCGCTCGGCACGGACGAAGTCATCACTCTTGACAAGCCGGATGACGGCAGGTACTTTCAGACGACCATCGCCCCAACGAGTGGCGCGAAGCTGTTGCCCAAGCGCTTCGAATTCGGCGTGTACAGCTCCGGCCCCAAAGAGAAGGATCCCCGTAAACAGCTCGGCTTCCGCGTCGAGGTTCGCTATAGTGCGGACGGCGGCACCACCTGGAATAAAGCACCGCTGACCCCGGACGGGCCAGTCAAGGGCTATGCCAACGGCACCACCAACACTGGTCGGCTCTTCTCGGCCGACCTTGGGGCCAAGGAGCTGCAAGGCATCAGCCAGCCACTGATGCTCCGCATCCATCTCTACGGCGAACTGGGCCTCTACCACGGTCTCGGCAAGCGCGGCAACAGCGACAAGACCGGCAAGAACTGGGACGCCGTCCTCATCGGCGGCATTGAGGAATAAAGAACGTGGCCGGGGGCGTCCCGA